>NZ_CDWTNB010000197.1:0-7291 GCF_977947065.1 Frankia sp. CgJB1 | reverse complement strand
CCGACACTCCGGACCGACACTCCGGACCGACAGCCCGGACCGACAGCCCGGACCGACAGCCCGGACCGACACTCCGGACCGACAGCCCGGACCGACACTCCGGACCGACAGCCCGGACCGACAGCCCGGACCGACAGCCCGGACCGACAGCCCGGACCGACAGCCCGGACCGCGGAGAAGGGCGAAACCCACGAGGTCCGGGCCGCGCTGATTCAGCTGGCCGGGTCGGCGGATCGGCGTCCGGGCAGGTACCAGACCGCGAGGCCGATCAGGACGGCGACCGCGGCGCCCGTGGCGACGCCGTCCGCGCCGGTGAACAGGGTCAGCAGGACGGCGAGGCCGAGGGACCCGCCGACCGACAACGCGGACTGGAGCACGGCGGAGGTGACACCGACATCCTCGGGAGCGGTCTGCGACAGGACGATGAGGTTGAGCGGCACCACGGCCGCCCCGGTGCCCGCGCCCAGCAGGATGATCGGGGCGAGGACGTCGACGGCGTAGCGGCTGCCGGCGTCGAGCAGGCTGAGCCAGAGCATCGCCAGGATGATCACGGTGAAGCCGATGAGGGCCAGCGCCCGCGGGTTCAGGTGGGCGAGGATCCTGGGCACGGATCGGGCGGTCAGCAGCAGGGACACGCCGAACGGCAGGAACGCGAGCCCCGTGACGAGCGGCTCCAGGTCGAGGACCCGCTGGAGGAACTGGGTCAGGAAGAACAGGAAGCTCGTCAGCACGAACGCCATCAGCAGCAGGTCGACGAACGCGCCCGCCCGGCCCGGTGGGTGAGCACCCGCAGGGGGAGCAGGGGCGATGCCGCCGGCGACTCCAGCAGCGTGAAGCCCGCCAGGACCACCACACCGCCCGCCAGACCCGCGACGGCTCCCGGGTCCGTCCAGCCCGAGTCGGCGGCCCGCACGAAGCCGAACACCAGGGCCGTCATGCCGAGCACCGACAGGACCGCCCCCGCGAGGTCCAGGGCCGGCCGATTGGCCGCCCGAGGAGCGGGGGCACCACCCGGGCGGCGAGCACCGCGACGGCGAGGCCGATCGGAGCGTTAATCAGCAGCGTCCCCCGCCAGCTCGTGAGGTCGGTGAGGATCCCCCCGAGCACCATGCCGGCGGACGCCGCGAGCCCCGTCACCGTCGAGTAGACGGCGAACGCCCGTTGCTGGCGCACCCCGCTGAAGGTCGTCGCGAGCAGCGCGAGCCCCGCGGGGCCGGCCAGCGCCGCCCCGCCGCCCTGCAGGACACGGCCGGTGAGCAGCAGGCCCACGCCCGGTGCGAGTCCCGCGAGCAGGGACGCGGCGGCGAGCAGGCTGGTGCCCGCGATGAAGGTGGTGCGGTGGCCGAGTATGTCGCCGAGCCGGCGGACAGGCCCAGATCCGTCTGAAGATCGGGTAGCGCGACGGTGACGATCGTGCCGTCGAGCTGAAGCATGAACTCGGCGCCGACGATCGCCGCGAGGACGAGGCCGAGCACTCCCGGGGTGGTCTGCTCCAGTGCTGGCTGTTGATCCTGGAATGCCAGCTCAGCGATGAGGGCTGGGCGTTGCAGCGGTTGCTGTACGCTGAGGCCCCCACATGCCCGACCTGTACGACGAGGTGGTGTCGCTCGGGGGGCAGCCGGTCGTGAACGCCTTGGCCGGACGGCTCGCGCGGCTGGCGAACCGCGGGCATCTCGACGTCGATGATCCCGAGAGCGCCGCGAGCCAGTTCATGTCGCTCGTTGCCGGAGACCTCCCGGCGTTGTCGGCGCTGGGCACCCGGCCCATCCGCCCGGTCGACCTCGACGACGCCGTACGCATGGGCGTGCGGACCTTCCTGCGGGCCTTCGCGACCCGCCGGCACGCGCGGCCCGCCCGCTCGCGTCCGCCGCTCGCGGCGAGCCACCCGCCGCCCGGTCCTCTCCCTGTCGACTAACCGGCGGGGCTGTCTGGGCTATCTGGGCTGTCTGGGCCGGTGGGGTCGGCTGCGACGTCCTGCTGCGTGAAACGGTTGGGGGGGATCGGCAGACCGAGGGACTCACGGAAGGTTCCGCCGGTGTACTCGCGCTGGGTCAGCCCGCGTTCCTGCAGGATCGGGACCACCAGCTCGACGAAGGCCTCTAGACCGCGTGGCATCGCCTCCAGAAGCATGAAACCGTCCGCGGCTCCGGATGTGAACCATTCCTGCATGCGGTCGGCGATCTGCTCGGGCGTCCCGATGAACTCCCCGCGGGGGGTCACCGCCTCCAGCGCGACCTGGCGCAAGGTCAGCCCCCGTTCCCGGGCCATCTGCTTGATCCGACGGGTGCTGTCCTGGAAGCCGTCGTTGCCGATCTCACCCAGCTCGGGGAAGGGGGCGTCCAGGTCGTAGCCGCCGAAGTCGTGCTGACCGAAAATGAGGGAGAGATAGCGCAGCGCCTCGTCGGTGTTGACCAGGCCGGCCACCTCCTGGTAGAAGCGTTCGGCCGCCGCTTCGGTCGGGGCGACGAACACGGTGACCGCGATGAACAGCAGGGGCACACCCGCCGGCCGACCGGCCTGAAAGATCATCGGGTAGCCCTGCGGCGGCCGTTCGATGTTCAGCGGTCCCCGCACGGAGAAGTACTCCCCGCGGTGGTCGAGGGTGTGCAGCCGCGCACGGTCGAAGAACACCCCCGACTCCTTGTCTCGGAGCAGGGCGCCGTCCTCCCAGGAGTCCCACAGGCCACGCAGAACGTCGAGGTACTCGGCCGCGATCCGGTAGCGCGTGTCGTGTTCGGGGTGCTCCTCCTCGGAGCGGCTGAAGTTCAGCGCGGTTCCCGCCGGCGCGGAGGTCACGATGTTGATCCCGGCCCGGCCGGCGCTGATGTGGTCGACGGTGGCGAGTTGGCGGGCGATGACGAACGGCTCGCTGTAGGAGGTGGAGATCGTGCCGACCAGGCCGATGTGGCTGCTCGCCGCGGCGAGCGCGCCGAGCAGTGCGACCGGTTCGAACTGCGTCAGGTACTGCGGGGTGGACTCCGCGGTGACGTAGAGGGTGTCGGTGATGAAGACGAGGTCGAAGCGGCCGTTCTCGGCGGTGCGGATCCATCGCCGGTAGAGGTCGAAGTCGATGGCCCCGTCCGCCGGCACGTCGGGGTGGCGCCAGCCGGCGACGGTGCCGCCGACGCCGTGCAGTAACGCCCCGAGCCGCAGCCGACCCTTCCTCGCCGAGCCGTCCGGCGCCGTGTCGTCGCTCGCCAGGTCCTTCCCTTCTGGTGCATACGCTTGTGGTGCGTAATCGGTTCTCCTAATACGTAACCGGTACGTAACCGGCCGGGATGTCGGCCAGCCGGACGCCTTCGAGGCGGGGCAAGGTAGCCGGTCAGGCCCGTGCCAGGTGGTGCGTGCCGGGAATCAGCCGGGCAGGTTCAGCGTCCCGCATCGCGGTGCTATCCGCGGCCTCGTCGGGAACGGCCGGGCGTCGGTGGCGCGCGGGAACGCCGCCGCCCATGGCACCGCCTCCCCCCGGGTGATCCGTCGTGATCCGTCGTCTATGACACCGTACCGGTGTGGTGCTCTGTTTCGTAAGACCTCGGGGTATCACCGGTCGTCGGCCCGGACTGAACCCGCAGGCCATCGGTCATGATCGAGAGTAGGGGTCGGGCGTGGCCCGCCCGCTCCGGCGCCTGTTCCCGGATCCAGCCGATAGCGGTCACGAGAGAGATCACCTCCTCGATCCGCACGTCCGACCGGACGTCGCCGGCCCGCTGGGCCCGGACGAGGAGTGCCAGCGTCGCCTGCTCGAGGGAGTGGCAGGACGCGTGCAGCTCCGTCTCCTCGTCGCGCACCATGGTGAGCAGCCTGGCGGCCACCCCCCGGTAGGTCGCGATGTGTGCGATCAGTTTGTCAAGCCAGCCGAACAGTGCCGCGCCCGCGTCCGGGGCGTCCAGCAGCCGGTCCACCTCGTCGAGTAGCGCGGCGGCCCGGTCCTGCAGCAGCGCCTCGAGCAGCGCGTCCCGGTTGGGGAAGTGCCGGAAGAGCGTGCCGATTCCGACCCCCGCCTGCCTGGTGACCTCGTTGAGGGAGATGTCCCTGTCGCTGCCGGCGAAGGCGTCCCGGGCCACCTCGAGGATCCGCTCGCGGTTGCGGCGCGCGTGCGAGCGCATCGGCCGGTCCGCCGTCTTCACGCTGCTGGCCATGTGCACCTCCGGGGGCTCGGCCGTACACTCCTTCGAGCCTACGGAAGCCTGGTCGTCACGAGGGGCGTGCCGGTGGTCAGCGGCGCGCGACGGTGCCGAGCGCGGCGGCGCAGAGCCGTTCCCCGTCCCCGTACCCGCCGCGGTCGAAGACCTCGCAGCGCACGGTGACCAGGGTGGAACCGGCATGGACGACCTCGGCGCGGGCGATGAGCTCGTCGCCCGCGCCCCCCCGGATATAATTGATCTTCATCTCGGAGGTCAGGACGGCGTCCCCCGCGATGCTGCCGGCGGCGAAGGTGAGGGCCGTGTCGGCGGCGTAGCTCAGCGCCCCGCCGTGCTGCTGGCACAGATGATCTCCGAGTGGGATGGTCAGCTCGGCCACCCCTGCCTCGAAGCGGCTGAGTCGGGCGCCGAGCAGCCGACTGAAGGGCTGGGCGGCGAGTAGCTCGCGGGCCACGGCGATGTCGGGCGTCATCGGCTCTCCAGGAAGGTGTGCCTACCGGCGGGGTGCCTACCAAGCAGTGTGGGCCTTGGGAGGTTCGTGGGTCGTCAGGGACTGGGCGCGGGTGGCGGAGGGGTGCCGACACGATTGGTAGTGGTCTCGGCGGCGGACTGATGATCTGGGCCGTGGCCGGCTGCGGTCGGCTGAGCCACTGGTTTCGCCTCGCTGCTCGCCTGAATCCGGTGCGAAGCGATGGCTATCCGCCGGGCGCGGTGTGTAGGAGGTCGGCGGTATGTCGTGAATAGGGGTTGCGGCGGGGTTTTCGTGCGGGGTCGATCCAGGGTGGGGGAAGGAACTCGGGCCGGCGGTCGGGGCCGAGCCGGACGGTCCAACCCTGGTGGTGCACGAACCGGTGATGATATCCGCACAGCAATACCAGATTGTTGAGCGAGGTTTCTCCGCCGTCTATCCAATGACGAACATGGTGAATTTCACGCCACGACGACGGACGATCACACCCCGGATGCGCGCAGCAGACATCGCGGGCGATGACGGCGCGACGCAGATCCGCCGGTGCGGTCCGGTAGGCACGACCGACATCCAACGGAACGCTGGCCGCATCGAACAGCACCCGGCCGACCGAGGCGTCGCAGGCCAGGCGGCGCAGCACACCGGCCGGCAGCGGCTGACCCCAGCCGGTCGAGGCCGGAGGCCCGCCGTGGCCGAGCAGCGCCGCCCACGGCACGGTCACCGTCAGATGCGGGCGCACCCCACCGGTCACGGGCAGAACGCCGGCACCGAGCACGCGGTGGAACAGCTCGACGAAGGCGTCGGCACGCCGCCGCGCCGGGGAACGCGGATCGGCGGCGCCGTCATCGCCGGGGCGGGGTCCGGCCAGCGGATCCAACGCCGAACGCAGCAGGGCGGCGGCCTCGGCATCAAGGGTGCCGCTGATCCGCGTGATCCCGCCCGGGAGGTCGGTCAACCACAGACCCCGCCGGTCCGCAGGATCACCACCGGGACCCGGCACACCGTCCCGGTTGTCCGTGCCGCTCCGACTGTCCGTGCCGCCCGCACCGTCCTGGCTGTCCGGGTCGTTGTGGTGACCGTTGTCGGTGGGCCCGTCGCCGCCGGGGCTGGTATCGATCTGGGTGAGCTGTTCGCGCAGGTGCCGGCTGAGACGGGCTAGCTCCGCGGGGTCGAACATCCCGGCCAGCTCCAGCAGCGAAGCCTCCGCGGCGGTATACACCTCGGCGCCAAGGCCGCGCGGCAGGGAACGCAGCGCCAGGTGGATCTCCCACGCTTGCTCTACAGTGATCACACCGGCGGTCAGGGCGGCGCCGGTCGCGGCCAGCGGGCCATCCACGGCAATCGCGAGATCGAGCAGACGCCGGGCGTCGACGGGACGCATCCGCAGCCGTTCCCGCAGCAACGCCGCTGTACCGGCCGCGCCCTCCCGCGCGGACAGGTTCCGTCCCGCGCCAGTGCGAGCCGCACCGCGGCCAGGCGGGCCAGCTCCACCGAACAGTCGTCCAGGGCGCCGTACAACTTGGCGTCCGACAACGACCACACCGGCGCCTCCACCAGGCCACCCACCTGACCGGCCACCCCCATCAACCCGGACAGCACCCGATGCTGCCCGGCGGCGGGATCGGCGGCGGTCATGGATCAAGCGTAGATCACCCCACCTCGGATGTCGAACCTATGTTCGATTACCGTTACTCAGTGCTGTGGTTGCCAAGCGGGCAGGAAGGCCGTTTCGTCCATGCGTGACGGGCAGGGCGGTGCGGGTCACGTCGAGGGTGACGCACCTTGAGGCGGTCGGCCGTGGCGGAGATCCGCGGTACCCGCTTCTCGGGACTCCACTGGTAGGCGACGGTGGACAGGTGCGGGCGGCCGGCCGGTCGTGCGCTCGGTGATGCTCAGCGGCTCGTGTGCGCGGCAGTTCACCTCACCGGGCGGGCCGGCGCAGCACGGCGAACGCGACGGCGAAGGCGGTGGCGAGCAGTCCGAGGCCGACGGTGAAGGCCAGACGGTATCCGCCGGTCAACGCCGTGGCCCGGCTCTCGCCCCGGGCGAGCAGTCCGTCGGTGCGGGCGGCGGCCAGGGCGGACAGCACCGCTACGCCCATCGCCATGCCGATCTGCTGGGCGGTGTTGAACAGGCCGGAGGCGAGTCCGGCGTCGTCGTCACCGGCGCCGGACATGCCGAGCGTCGTCAGCGCCGGCAGGGCGAGCCCGAAGCCCGCGGTGAACAGCATCACCGGAAGCAGGTCGGTGAGGTAGTGCGCGTGCACGGGTACGCGGGTGAGCAGCCCGAGAACCCCGGCGAGAAGCACCAGCCCCGCCAGCAGGACGGTGTGTTCCCCGAGGCGGGCGATCAGCCGGGCGGACACGCCCAGCGACACCGCGCCGATGACGCCCGCCGCCGGGAGCATCGCGAGGCCGGTCTTGGCAGCGCTGTAGCCGAGTACGTTCTGCAGGTAGAGGGCGACGAGGATCTGGAACGAGAACATCGTGGCGACCATCAGAACCTGGATCAGGTTGGCGCCCGCGACCCCGCGTGATCGGAGAATCCGCAACGGCATGAGCGGGGTCCTCGCGGTAGCTTGACGGGGTAGAGAACATTAGCGATGGCGATCATGCCCTCTGCATCAGGGGACGTCGTGGCCGCCATTTTGATTTCTGTGTTCCTGAGAGCCTGTCCTGGG
>NZ_CDWTNB010000196.1:0-7305 GCF_977947065.1 Frankia sp. CgJB1 | reverse complement strand
AGCCGGAACCGACACACCGACGACCATCAAGATCCAGCTAGTGGAAGCGGCATTGCCACATGCCCCGTCGACGCTATCCGGCGACAGGAGGTGATGATAAACACGATCCCATCTCGGATATACGGCGGAAAATAGTAGCCGGGGGCCGGCACCATCAGGTATCCGGCACCATCAGGTATATGGTCTTCGCGGCGCCAAGGGGCACTGCCGGAGTCAAGAGGCTGAGCGGAGAAGGATCGTGACCACGGACAGCGCCCAGACAGGGCAGGCCGGCGAACCGGAACGGCTCGAGGAGCGAAGCACCTCTTCGCACCGAGTAGTGATCATCGGGTCTGGCTTCGGAGGTCTGTTCACCGCGCAGGCCCTCCGCAAAGCACCGGTCGAGGTCACCCTCGTCGCGAAGACGACGCACCATCTGTTCCAGCCGCTGCTCTACCAGGTGGCAACGGGCATCCTGTCCGAGGGCGAGATCGCCCCGACCACCCGTGAGGTATTGAGCCGGCAGGACAACGCGCAGGTCGTCCTCGGCGAGGTGACCACCATCGACGTGAACGCAAGGACGGTCACGTCCCAGTTGCTGGGTCGCACGACCGTGCACCACTACGACAGCCTCGTCGTCGCCGCGGGCGCGGGCCAGTCGTACTTCGGCAACGACCATTTCGCCACGCACGCCCCGGGCATGAAGAGCATCGACGACGCGCTCGAGCTGCGCGGCCGGATCTTCGGGATGTTCGAGCTCGCCGAGGCGTCCACCGATCCCGCGGACGTGGAGCGGCTGCTGACCTTCGTCATCGTCGGGGCGGGCCCCACCGGCGTGGAGATGGCCGGACAGATCGCGGAACTCTCGCGCCGGACCCTGCGGCGGGACTTCCGCAGCATCGACCCTGCCAAGGCCCGAGTCATCCTGCTGGACGCCGCACCCGCCGTCCTGCCGCCGTTCGGCGAGCGGCTCGGCGCGAAGGCGGCCGACAAGCTGACCAAAATCGGCGTCGATGTGCAGCTGGGCGCCAAGGTCGTCAATGTCGACGCGACCGGCATCGACGTCGAGGACAGCGACGGCACCCGCCGGCGCATCGACTCGGTCTGCAAGGTCTGGGCCGCCGGCGTTGCCGCGAGCCCGCTGGGCCGGCAGCTCGCCGAGCAGACCGGTGCGGGGCTCGACCGCGCCGGCCGCATCGAGGTGCTGCCCGACCTCACCCTGCCGGGCCATCCGGAGGTGTTCGTCATCGGGGACATGGGGAGCATCAACCGGCTGCCCGGCGTGGCGCAGGTCGCGATCCAGGGCGGCCGGCACGCCGCCAAGGAGATCCAGGCCTGGGTCGCCGGCAAGCAGACGGGCCGACCGTTCGAATACCATGACAAGGGCAGCATGGCTACCATCTCGCGGTTCAGCGCGGTGGCGAGCATCGGCAAGGTGCAGTTCAGCGGCTTCTTCGCCTGGCTCGTCTGGCTGGCCGTACACCTCGTGTATATCATCGGGTTCAAGCACCGGCTGACCACTCTGCTTCACTGGACGGTGAGCTTCATCGGCCGGGGCCGGTCGGAACGTACCGTCACTGAGCAGCAGATCTTCGCTCGGGTCGCGGTCCAACGCCTCGGAACGGACTTCGCACCGTCCCTGCCCCCGCACGCGAGTCAGGAGGCGCCGTCCTGGACGGGGGCCCGGACGATCGTCCCGATGCAGCCGCAGGCCAAGGACGAGGGCAAGGACGAGGACAGCCGGCAACCGTCCCGGGTCTAGCGCGTAGCGCGGATCCGGCCTCCGTCCCGATCGATCGGCCGGAGCACGCACCGTCCGCCCGCAGGCATCCGCCGGGGCGGACGGTTGCCGCGTCGAGGTACCGCCGGGCCAGGTACTGCCGCGTCGAGGTACCGCCCGGGTCCGCCACCGCGGGAACCGGCCTTCCACGTGGTTCGCACCACGCTCGCACGTTCCTCACATCTCGCTGTCGCATCGTGGGCTCCGACCGCGTGCCACCGTGGCGCGCGGCGCCCGGCCGGTCGTCGCCGCTCAGGGCCGCCGACCGGTTCGCGGCGTGGTGACGCGACACGGAAGGACGACACAGATGCGCAGCTTCCTGACCGGACGATGGGGTGCGGGGGTCGCCGCAGCGGGTCTGCTCGGGCTCGGATTGGGGGTCGGGCTCGGGTTCGGCGGGACAGCCGCGTCCGCCACCCCGGACCGGGACCGCCAGCGCAGCAGCCGCCCCGGCCGACCACGCGTTCCTGGGCGACCATCCGCGACTCGCCGAGGCCCGGCTGCGTTCCCACGACGGGCTGCGTCCCCATGGCGGCCTCTGGGCCGGCGGCGGCGTGCACGGTGAGGCAACGGTCAAAACCGACAAGGGCTTCCAGGTAGTGGCGGGGCAGCGCGGGAAGATGACCGCGGTGAGCCCCACCTCCCTGACGGTCACCAGTGAGGACGGCTACGTCGGCACCTATGTGATCAACGCCGATACCCGGTTCCGGATCGACGGGGACACCGCGAAGGTCTCCGACCTCCACCCGGGGGCGACGGTCCGGGTGGGCGCAACGGTCAAGGACGGCACCCGCACGGCGGTGGTCGTCGCCCAGCCCAAGGACTGACCCACCGCCGAGGGCCTATCCCGGCACCGAAGATCACCTAGGGGGCGCCTGTCAGCGTGACGGCGGCGTCCCCCTCCCTCCGCCATCCGGCTCGTCCGGAGGAAGCTCCGGACAGCCCTCGCGTTCGAGGTCCGCGGCGCGGACCATGCGACACCGCGGGCACGGTGCCCCCGGCCACATCATCGTCTTCAGCCCCTGGCGGGGACGCCGTCCCCGATGTTCCGGACACCGCAGGTACAAGAAGTCGGCCTGAACGGGCATCGAGTTCTTCATGGCAGGGGAACCTTTCCGGTTCCGCCGCATTCCCGACATTTGATATTGGCGTCACCGTCGAAAAGACCGTCCTCGTCCACTTCCGCCTGCGGACGCGTCTGATACTGCGTGCCGTTGCAGGACGAGCAGGTCATCAGGCCCAGGCTGAGCCGCTCGTCTGGCGGCCGAAAATACCGACTGGATCTTTTTCGTTGCCTCACCACGCGATCAAAGGTGCACGCTCCATCACAGCCTGTCCAGACGTATCCACCACCAGGGCGTCATCCGGGAGACAGGCGCACCGTACTCATCCCATCCATCACTCGTCCGGCTACTTTGCCTACATTTCGACACCCGGGCCGGCGCCATGGTGAGCAGCGGGAACGACGGAACGATCATCGGTGCCCGGCCGCGGCACGAGGCCGGGCGCACCGACCCGCTGACGAGCGGCGAGGCATCACCAGCCACGGGTGTGCCCGGATCATCCTGGTCTCATACGATGACCGACTGATTCGTCGAGGCAGGCAGGAAGGCCGTCGTGCCGCGGTGGCCTGCCCCGGCACCGCGGTCGGCGCGCAGTCCGTGGCCACCCGGAGAAGGACGAGGGATGGATGATCAACAGTGCTGCCCACGTACGGACCAACCGTGCCCGCTGGAACGAGATCTCCGACGACTACCAGCGACTGAACGCCCCGCAGATCCGTCGGCAGGTGTTCACCGGCGATATCTCCTGGGGGCTGTGGGCCGTTCCGGAATCACGGCTCGGCGTGCTCGGTGAGGTCACCGGACGGGACATCCTGGAGATGGGCTGCGGGGGCGGCCAGTGGTCGAGCGCGTTGGTCCGGCGGGGGGGCCGACCGATCGGCTTGGACCTCTCCGAACGGCAGCTGCACCACAGCAGACGGCTCACCGCGGAGACCGGACTATCCTTCCCCCTGGTCCAGGCGAGTGCCGAGGCGGTGCCCTTCGCCGACGGCTCGTTCGACATCGTCTTCGCCGACCACGGCGCCTTCTCCTTCGCGGACCCCTTCCGGGCCGTGCCGGAGGCCGCACGCGTGCTGCGTCCCGGCGGCCTGCTCGCCTTCAGCCACGTCAGCCCGATCTACGAGATCACCGTGGCGCCGGGCCGGGACGCCCCCGGCAGTCGCCTGACCCGCGACTACTTCGGGCTGCGTCTGCTGGCCGAGGCCGACGGCCTGGTCAGCGCCAACCTTCCCTACGGCACCTGGATCAGGCTCTTCCGGGACAACGACCTCGTCATCGAAGATCTTCTGGAACCTCGCCCGGCACCGCCGGCATCCGACGATCACAGCGAGGAACCGGCACCCGCCCAGCCCGAACGCGGCGACGAGGCATGGGCGCGCCGCTGGCCCTCCGAATGCATCTGGCGGCTACGCAAGCCGACGCGGTGAAGGCATCGGCCTCGTGACCACCACCCTGACTGGCGACGCCGCCCCGCACGCCGCTCTGCTGACGGGCATGGCGGATCTCGCCCGCCGGCTCCAACCGGGCGGCCGGGAGGCTCCCGTCGTGCTGTCGCACCACGGTGAACGGCTGATCGTGCGCCACGGTGACGTCGTGCTCAAGGCCCACCCGCCCGGATCCGACCCACAGCCGCTCGCGGCCCGGCTCCGGCTCGTGGCCCAGCCGCGCCTGGGCCACATCCTGCTGTCCCCGCTGCCCCTGCTGTCCCCGCTGCCTCTGCCGTCCCCGCCGTCCTACGCCACCCATACCGGTCTGGACGGGCTCGCCGTCCGGGTCCACGACCGATGGGTGAGTGCCTGGCCGGCCGGCTCGGCGCTCGGACTGGACCAGGTCGACGATGTTCCCTGGGCCGAGGCTGCCGCGCTGCTGGCGAGTCTGCATCGCATCCCGGTCACCGCGTCGGATCTCCTCGTGCTCCCCCGGGCCACGGTGCTCCGCCGGCTGCGGCACGACGTGGCTCGACTGCGCGACCAGGCCGGCCATCCACGTGCCGAGGTGGTCCTGCGCGCCGCCGCGACCCTGCCCGAGTGGGCGTTGCACCACCAGATCCAACCGGATCAACCGGATCAACCGACCCGACCGGGACGGTCACGCCGGCCGGCGCGGCCATTGACGATCATCCACGGTGACTGGCACTTCGGACAGCTCGTCGCGCTGCCCCGACTCGGCTGGCGCATCATCGACGTGGACGATCTCGGGCTCGGGGACCCGGTATGGGACCTGGCCCGGCCGGCGGCCTGGTACGCGGCCGGCCTGCTGCCGATGGACGTCTGGGCGCGGTTCGTCGACGACTACCGGGCCGGTGGCGGCCCGGCGCTGTCGGGCGGCGAGGATCCCTGGACGGCCCTGGACCTGCCCGCCCGCGCGATTGTCGTGCAGTACGCGGCCATCGCGGTCGCCGCGCGTCTCGACGGCGACGCGCCCGGTGCCGGGCCCGAACCTGATCCGATCTCCGATGCCTTCGTCGAGTGCTGCCGGCGGATGGCCCGGGTGGGCCCGTACCCGTCCGGATCTCGACTATCCACCGGCTGACTTCCGCGGGATCGGTACGCTACCCGCAGCCAAGGATGTCTCCCCGCCATGAACGGCAGGTTCGGCATGAGTTACACCCTGCAGTGTCCCAAGTGCCACGCGATGATGCGGACGTACAACCGCAACGGCATCCAGATCGAGCAGTGCGACGGATGCCGGGGCATCTTCCTCGACTACGGCGAGCTGGAGGCCATCACCCGGCTCGAGGCGCAGTGGTCCCAGCCCCCGCCGCCACCCCCGGCTGCGCCCCACGCCCAGCCGGGGCACTATGCCCAGCCCGCCTGGGGGATTCCCTACGGGCACGGCGGGCATGGGCGCCACCACAAGCACGGCGGCCTCGCCCGGCTGCTGTTTTCCTCCTGACCCGCGCTCCGGCCGGCCGTCAACCCGACGTCAACTTCGGGGCGGGGCCGGCCCTCGGGCGGCGCTCAGGACAGCGCGAGCAACGCGCCGAGGGTGAAGCCAACCGCGGCGAGCCACACGAAGGTGGGCAGGGCGCGCAGCCAGCTCGCCACGGGCGAGTGGCCGGCGTGACGCTGAGCCGGGACCTGGGCGGAGCCCGCCGCCGCCGGGACGGGGCTGGGATCGATGCGGCCGCCCTGGCCGGCCAGCACGGTCGCCAGGGCCCCGACGTCCGGGTCGTCGGGCGCGGCGGGCGGGCGCCGCGGCGTAGGACTGACCGGGGCCAGGACGACTGTCGGCCCGTTCGCCGCGCCGAGATGCACCCGCACCTCGCCGTCGGTCAGGGCAACGCTGCCGGTCCGGGCGCCGTCCACCCAGATGCCGTTGGAACTGACGTCCTGGGCGAGCCACCCGGCGTCGCCGCGGGGCTCCAGCAGGACGTGACGCCGGGACACCCGGCCGTCCGCGATGACGACATCGCAGTCACGGCCGCGGCTGACGACGTGACTGCGGTCGGCGGACAGCACGCTCTGGCCGGACGGGACGGTGATCCGCAGCCCTGTCGGGTCCACTGTTTCTCCTCCTGGGAGGATCCGGCTCCTGCCGAGATCCGGGCGATCGGGGCGCGGGGGTCAGGCGGGGAAGACGGCGTTGTCGCGGACGGTGACAGCGACCGGCGGCAGCGGCTGTTTCGCCGGCCCCGCGACGGGTTCCCCGGTGCGGGTGTCGAAGGCGCTGCCGTGGCACGGGCAGAGGATGCGGCCCTTCTCGATCGCGTTCACCGAGCATCCCTGATGGGTGCAGACAGTGGAGAAATCCTGGATCGTGCCGGCGGCGTTCCTCGTGAGCACCAGGCCGGCGTCGCCGAGGATGAGACCGCCGTCGGCCGGCACCTCGTCGACCCGGGCGAGGGGCGCCGTGCCGCCGGCTTGGCCGCCGCCGTTGCCCGCGCCCGAACCGTCGCCACCCCCGCGGGTCCCGCCCGCGGTCGCCTGCCGTGGCTTCGGATCGGCCGCGTCGCTGCAGCTGGCGACGGCATACCCGACGGCACCCGCGGCGACGGTGACCGCGAGGCCGGGGGCCACGAGGCGCCGCGTCGGTGTTTCCTGCGTCATGACTTTATTCCTCGGGATCCTGTTCAGACGTGCGGAATACCGGACTGGGTGAAAAACCACAGTGAAGCCGTCAACCAGATTGTGACCAGGGAAAAAAGAACCGTCGAGCCGAGCACGGGCAGTACCCACCCCGGTAACCCGCTGGTCCGTAGACTGATCATCTTTGCTGCGTAGGCCCCGTAAAAGGCGCAGCCCAGGAGGCTATGGAGGAGCACCCGGGTGCCATCGCTGGCAAAGCCCAGTGCCCAGATGCAGTGGAAGGCCACTGGCAGGGTGAGGACGAACGCAGTCGTCCCGCTCCATCGGTGCAGCGGGCCGGCCCAGCTCGGCGCCGGGCCCGCGCCGGGCAGCCATCCCCACATCCACAGTGCCATGGCCAGCTGAACGAGTAGCAGAACGGCGGCGGCCGTCGTCAGCCACGCCTTCATCGACC
>NZ_CDWTNB010000195.1:0-7373 GCF_977947065.1 Frankia sp. CgJB1 | reverse complement strand
TTACGGTCACCTTCAGACTGCCGGGACTTTGGAACATCGAAACTTTCATGTCAATCGATCTGGCCACCAGACACGGCATCAGTACATGCTCGTCCATGAGACTCACCCGAAAATACTGGGCGGCATAGTTCTTCAGTTCCGAACAACATTTTGACGCCAATGCGTACGTTACATTTTCCGCCACCACCATCGCCAGCGTGATAGCCGTGGTCTCGCTGATCCTGGCGGTCGGCCTTCTGAATCTCTGCACGGTGGACGGAAAATGGTAGACGACAGCCCGTGTGCCGGCGAGAAGAGTCTCCATGCGGATGTTCCTGCGCTGTTCGGCGCGGCGGACGACCTCGTCGACGTACTGCTGCGGGGTCCATGTAGCGGCCCGATCCGCGGCCTGTCGGGCGTGCTGGTCTGGCTGGGAGACAGGCCGGCTCTGCTGCTGCGGGAGCTGCTGCGGCGAGCCGACTGGTGTTGGCGGGGTGGGAGACGGTTCGGCCGGGGAGGGTGAGGCTGGACGCCGTGCGGACGAAGGCAGCGGGTCGGGGTGCTTGCTCTCCCAGGCGAGGCGGCGGGCAGCGGCGACCGCGCCGAGGGCGACCGCCATGTCCGGGTCGTCTACCTGGACGACCGGGCGCCCGGTGTGTCGCTGGATGTGCTCGGTGACGGTCGGCAGCCGGCAGCTTCCGCCGGCGGGCACCACGGCCACGATCTGGTCCCAGCTCAGCTCGGCGGTGGCGCGGATCAGGTCGCACTCGGCCAGGGTCCGGTCGATCAGCGGGCCTACGGCCTCGGCCAGCTGACCGCGGGTGAGGGTGAACGGCTCCGGCGGGTCGAGGACGGTGAGAAACTGGTAGGCCTCTGGCTGGGTGGCGAGCGTGCACTTCAGCCGTTCGCAGTCCTCCCGCAGCAGGATGCGGCGGCGCAGCACGTCCTCGTCGTCGGGGTCCCCGTCCAGCACCTTCACGCTCTGCGGCAGGCGTTCCCGGACGAGCCTCAGGATCGCCCGGTCGAAGGCGCCGCCGCCCACGTCCGGCAGCCCGCCGACGCGGCCGAGCGTGGTGTACTCGCCGCCGTTACCCCGCGCGCCGCTTTGGACGATCGCCGCGTCGAACGTCCCGCCGCCCAGGTCGTAGACCAGCACCGGCAGCCCGGTCTCGGAGAGGCGGGTGCTGCTCAGGGCGTGCAGCGCTGCCGCGGACGGCTCCGTGACGAGCTTGGTGCGGGCCGGGTCGAATCCAGCGACCTTGGCGGTGCGGCGCATCAGGTCGCGTCTGGCCCGCTGCCAGCTCGCCGGGACGGTGATGACCACCTGCTCCGGCTCGCCCTCGCCGGCGATGCGTTCCTCAGCGCAGGTGCGTAGGAATCGCAGGACCTCGGCGGCGAGATCGTGCGGCTGCAGGACACGGGCGCCCAGCATGCTGGGGATGTCCATGCCAAACTCGCGTTTGAACTCGGCGCGGTAGTACTGCGGGTACTGCTGCCGCTGGTGCTCCGCGGCCGCTCCCACCGCCAGGCTGCCGTCCGGCCGGCCGCAGACCGAGGTACGGAACGAGGTCTGGCCGTAGGACGAGGACGGGTCACGGATGGTGAGCACGGAGCCGTCTGGCCGGCCGATGACGACGGCGGAGTTCCAGGTGCCGAAGTCGATGCCCAGCACCAGGCCGGGAGCGACCGTCATCGGACGGCCAGCGCGTCGACGCGGTCGAGCAGGTGCTGGCCGACGGCCAGCCGGTCAATCAGCACGGCGCGGCGCTCGTCGCGGGCCTGCCCGGTGGCGGCGTGACTCTCCCGCAACCTGCGCCGGGTCGCGCCAAGCGCGTCCAGCTCGGCACCCAGCAGGTCGGCGAACTGCTGCTCCACCCGAAGCCGGGCATGGGCGGCACCTACGTCGAAGGTCTCCAGGGCGCTCCTGGTGGCCGTCACGATCTGGTCGTGCAGGCTGCGCCGCAGCTCCTGGACGGCGCGGGTGGAGACGGCGCGGCGCTGGTCGAGCTGCGTCCTGACATCCTGGAAGGCGTCCTGGAAGGCGGTGCCCAGCTCGATCACCGTTTTCAGGGACTGGAACGGGCCGCCGGAGGATGACGACTCCGCCCCGAAGGAGCTGACCGGCCCGCCGAAAGCCGTGGCCATGCCGCGGCCCATCACGAACCTGACCAGCAGGGAGGCGATCTGGGCCGGCGGCGTGTTCCGGGTGACCGCACCAGCGACTATCTTCATACGCTCACGCAGTGTCACCCGCTGTTCGCGGGCCGCCCGGACGATCTCGTCGGTGTCGGGCACCGGGATGTCGGCTGCGTCCACCAGACTCCCGGCCTCGATGCCAAGGGTGTCCGCGTTGGTCGGTGGGAGATGCCTGGAGCCGTCGACGGAACCGCCGGCCGGGCTGGCCGTGCCGGTGTGGGCGGCCAGCGTCTCGTAGGCGTCCCGGGCGATGACAGCGACAGCGCGCCGAGCCTGGTCGGCCGCGGTGGCGAGGGTGCGGGTGCACTCGACGGCGGCCGCCCGGAGCCGTTCGATCTCCGCGGCCGGGTCGGGGCCGGCGCCGGCCGCAGTGGCACCCGGTTCGGCGCCATCCGCCGCGGCGAAACCGGTCGGAGCGATGCCGGCCAGGGCGAGGGCCTGCGCCGCCGTCGCGAAGTCGGCCGCCAAGGCATCCCGGACCGGGGGGATCCGCTCGGCCCAGATCGCCTCCAGCACGCTGTGCCAGAACGCCTCCGCGGCGGTCAGGTGCCGCAGGCGTTCCTCAGCCTGGTCGAGGTCGGCGGTGGCCCGCTGCCAGGGCGCATCGTCGTCCATGATCTGCAGCTCGTCGCGAAGCGTGGCCTGGGCCGCGGCGAGCGCGCCCAGCAGGCCGTCGAGGGCGCGGTCGAGCCGCGCGGCCTCGGTACGCGCGCCGACGCCCTCCCACAGAGCCTCTTCCAGCTCGGAGAACCCGGATCTGGTGTCCGGTCCCGGGTCCGGCATTCCGGACCCCAGCTCCTCCAGGTACTCCAGCCGGCGGTAGGTCGACACAGGAAACACGGGGCTCTCCGACCCGTGCTCCCCGGCTAGGCCTGCGATCTTGGTGCGGGTGTCCCGGACAACGATCTGCGGGTCCCGGACCTTGTCGGTTTTCGTCACCACGGTGAGGACGGTGTCGCAGGCCTCCAGCGCCTCCCGCAGAAACCGCAGCTCGCCAGTGGTGAGCGGCTCCACCGCGTCCACCACGAAGACGAGCACGTCGGCCCGGCCGAGGTGGCTGCGGGTGATCGCACTGTGGGCCGGGTCCAGGCTGCCGATGCCAGGCGTGTCGACGATCACGATGCCGGAGCGGAGCCGCTCCACAGGTGCCTCGATCCGCACACCCGCCACCCGCCGCCGGTTGCCGGGGTTGCCCTGCTCGACGACATGTTCCGGGAGCTGGTCCACCCCGATCTCGACCTCGGTCTCGGCGCCTTGCCCACCCGTGCCACCGCCACCAGCAGCGGGTTCCCGGCGGCGCACCCAGGCACGGTCGGCGGGCCCCCAGGCAAGCGCGGAGACCACACACGTCGCCACGTCGACGTCGGACGGGAACAGGTCCGGCCGGCCGACCAGGCTGGACTTGCCGCGTTTGAACTCGCCGCAGACGACCACGTGCCGCCGGTCGGACGCCAGCCGCTCGTAGTCCTCCCGCAGCCGCCGCCGCACGCCCGCCCCGACGAGATCGGCGGTGGCCACCTCGACCTCGTCGGACAGCTCCAGTACCGCGCGCCGGACCGTGTCGAGTCCGGAGCTCCTCGCGGCCTCGGTTCCTTCCCTGCTCTCCGGGGACTTCTCGACAGCCCTGGGAATCCCAGGCATCGGCAGGCTGGTTTCGGTCATGCCGGTGCTCCCGTGTCGATCACTGCGGTCGTCGCGGCGGCCTCGGCCTCGGGATGGCCGAACACGGTCACCTGCTGCGGCCGCAGCAGGTCGTCACGCCAGCGGTAGCCGGGGCGGATGGTCGCCGCGATGTGCCCGGTGAGGTCACGCCCGGCGGTGTCCGGGGCCGGGCGCCGGTTCAACACCTCGTGCCGCCGCGGGTCGGCCGGGCCCTCGTCCCGGACAGGATGCACCTCGCAGACCGGCAGCAGATCGGCGAGGGACTGGCGCACCCACGCCAGCGCGGCCGGGTCCAGCGGCGCGGAGCCGACCTGCCCGACCAGCACGTCCAGCCGGTCCAGCACGTCGATGACCCGCAGGGCCACCGGATGCGGCTCCTGCGCGCCAGGCTCTGCGAACCCGTCCCCGTCCCCGGGACGGGAGACGACCCCGACGGGAGCCGCGGCGCCGGGAGTCGCGGCGCCGCTCCGGGCCGAAGCGGTCTGATCGAGGTGCCGGTTGCCGGCCCTGACGAGCGCATCGATCTGGCGGGCCAGGGCGTCGAGTTGGCGCGTGAGCGCGACCAGCCGGTCGACCACCCAGGACGGAACGCCGTCGGTGTCGTGGCCACTCTCCGGCCCGCGCCGCCGTGCCAGCCCGCGCAGCAGGCCGGTCATCGCGAGCCCCCCGCCGGTGCTGTCCTGATGGACCCCTTCATCGTTTCCCCGTCTCCTCGTTTTCCGCCATCTCCGAGTCGTCCGCCGTCTCGCCGTCGGCGTGTTCGTCGTAGGCGAGCAGAGCCCGCGCACGGGCGATCAGGTCGGCCGCGTCGGCCGCGCGTTGCCGCAGCCGGCTGTAGCAGCCCAGCAGGGTGCGGGCCGCGCCCTGGGTCGCCGCGTCCAGGGTCGGGTCGGCCTGCCGGCGCGCCCACACCTGGACGCGCCGTTCCGCGGCGGCGACCAGCTCCGCCGGGGTGGCCGCGGCGGGCAGGCCAAGCCGGTCGGCGCAGCCCCAGCCGTGCTCGCCGGTCACCCGGAGCACCTCCTCGGCCTCCGCCGCCGTCAGGTCGAGATCGCCCCGGTAATGCGCGGCCAGCAGATCGAGCTCGTGGAAAGCCGGCTCCTCGGCACGGGCCCGTTCCAGTTCCTCCGCCAGATCCTCGACCATCTCCGGCACCAGCCGGCCGGCCCGCACGACCCTGGTCCGGGTGCGGACGAGCACCGCGTCGACGTCACGCAGCCCGCCGTCCATCCTGATCAGATCTGCCCGGTTACCGAAGTGCCCAGTCAGGACGCGACGCAGCTGCGCCACCCCGCTGTCCCGCACAAGCTGGGCGCGCAGGGCCTCGGGGCCCAGCCCATCGCGCAGATACCGGGGCTGCGAGCAGCACGCCCCAGCCGCCCAGCCGGCCGTGCACACACTGCCGCGCCTGCTGGGGGACATCGATCCCGGGGCAGCTCGGGGCGGTGAACCGGTCGGCGTCGGCCAGACCACCCGCCGCACCACCGCGAACAGGTCCGCCAGCTCGTCGGACGCCCCGCCGTCCGGACCTGGGTTGCCGGTCGACCAGTCGGTTGAACACGTCACTGTCGACAGCGCCGCTCACGGGATCCGCCACACCGCTCACCGGCCGCCACCAGACCTGATCAAGCACTGGACACGGTCGACAGCCTGGCCGCGCCAACGGGACCCGGCACAGCCCGCGGCCCCCAGGTCTGTGCGGAGAACGCGGCGCAGGGCGGGTGCCTGGCTGCTCTGCCCCGCGTTCCAGTCGACCGACGACGGCTGGTGTGCCATGGTCAGCACGCGCCGCGGATGAGGCATGCGTGCTCTTTCCACCACGTGAGGACGACTCCCAGAACCAGATTCTCGTGAATCGCGACGATGCGCTCGGCATCGAAGGACCAGTTGATCTGGAAGAGGCCACCGGGCAGTAGGCCGCAGACTCTACGACCGACCGAGTTTCCCCCGACCTGCGCGTACCACCATCCATTCACTGCCTGGTTGCATTCCGCATGAGCGGCAAGCGACCGCGTGGCGACCGTCAGATACTCCAGCAGGTGAGAGTCCCGGAGATACCGGAGGAACTGCACCCGAAAGTAGCCCGCGGTCGTCTTACAGCTTATTGCTGCCCAGGCGTTCCACGGCTCTCCTTCCAGATTTGTCCGGGCCTCGCAGGTGCCCAGATCTATCTGGTACGGGTCGAGCATATTGTAGATTTCCCGGTGACGGGCCTGAAGGGACGCGGGCAGCGTAGGCGTCGTCGCCTGGCTTCGGGGAGAGACGGTGACGCTGACCGACTGGCGGCGGTGGTTCGGCTGGTCGGACTCCCCGGCGGTGGCAATGATAGCGAGGGCGACCGCAGGAATCGCGGCGAGCAGCAGAACAGCGACGAGCACCCAGCGGACCCGGCGAGACCGAGACCTGGCCGGTCTGCCCCTGTTCTCCGTCGGCTTCTTCGACTTCCTCTGCTTCCCGGACCACGGCCAAGCGGTAGATGCCGTGGCGCCCGGTTGGCCATCCGCTGACGGATCCCAGCCCTGTGCCCAGGGGCGGACGGTGGCGAGCTGATCGGGCTCCGCCAGAGCGTCGGAGCCATGATCGGCGGTGGCTGTGTGATCCGCGGCTGTCTGGGTCCGAGGGGAGCGCGCGGGCGCGGCGAAGGCCGGCTGTGGCATCTCGGCCGGCCCTGTCGTCGATGGTTGCGCGGGTTCCTGCGCGGACGGAGCAGGCGGAGCCGGAGACGCGGGATGCGTCGCCGCCGATGCGGGGCTTCGTTCCGTGGCCTCGCGCAGGTCGTCGGCGAGCCGGACAGTGAAGCCCGAGCGACCGACCCAGCCCGGGCCGAGGGTCTCGGTGACCGCATGCGCGAGGTCGAGAGCGAACGAGTGGGCGTCCTGGTGGCGCTGCCCCGGGTCCTTCGCCAGGGCACGCATCACGACCTCGGCCACCATGGGCGGCACACCGGCCGGCGGGTCGGGAGGCGTGTTCAGATGCTGCAGGTAAAGAGCCGGCAACGACAGCTGCTGGAACGGCGGCGCCCCGGTGAACAGCTCATAGAGAACGATTCCCAGGGCGTAGATGTCGGTGGCAGGGCCCAGACGGCCGCCGGAGATCTGCTCGGGTGCCATGTACTTCGGGGTGCCGACGACAGCGCTGGCGGTCGCGGCCGTCCCCGCGAAGATCTTCGCGATACCGAAATCGGTGACCTTCAGCGTGTCGGCGACATCAAAGAGAATATTGTCCATCTTGACGTCACGATGCAGCACCCCCTTGGCGTGGGCAAACGAGAGCGCCTCGGCGACGGCCAGCCCGACCGCGCAGCTCTGCTCCGGGAGCATTCCTTTCCGCCGACGGGTGAGAGTCCCGCCGGCGAGCAGCTCCATGATTATCAGGCAGAGCCCGTCGTCCTCGACATAGTCATAGACCCGGACGACATGCGGATGGTCGATGCCCGCGAGTAGCCGTGCCTCGGACTCAAAACTCTCCTGGGCCTCCTCGCCACTGGCGGCAAGTACCTTGATCGCGACCGCGCGGTCCAGGCGACGGTGCCGCCC
>NZ_CDWTNB010000194.1:0-7375 GCF_977947065.1 Frankia sp. CgJB1 | reverse complement strand
TCGGTGATAACGTCGCCGGTCGCGGCGGTACGCATCGACGCCAACGTCTCGGTCGTCGACCCGGTGTGGCTGATCGCGAAACAGGCGTCGCCCGGGCCCAGCATCCGCGCCGACACGTGCTGGACGTGCACATCCGCCGGGTAGACGGCCGGCAGCACCGCATCGGCGACCCGCCGCTCCGCCGGTGATAGGCCCGGTAACCGGGACCTGATCAACTTCGGCGCGTCACCGGTACCGACCGGCCCGGAACCCCACTCAACATCGCCGACCGGCCCGGAAAGTCGCTCAACCACCCGGCTGACGCTAGGTGCCACCCATGAACCCCGAGGGGCGCACAGGCAAACGTAGGAAAAAAATTCGTATGATGGCCATCGTATGGAACATTGTTCCTTCGCGTGTGGCGATAGGGCCATCCGCGCAGCGGCCACCTCGGCGACCCGCCACCCTCAACAGGGCGTTGTTGCGTTCGAGGGCTCTGCTTCGAGGGCTCTGGTACGTGAGTCGAGGCCAGGGGGCCGCGTCGGGCCAGTACGTGATCGGGCGATGGCCCGTTGTCACCCTCCTCCGCTGCCAGTGTCGGAGTTCGTCGGGTTCCGGTTACCACCGGAGGTGATCGTCCTGGGGTGCCGGCCCGCACCGTCGCGACCCGATCCGCCGGGACCGGGCTCGCCACCATTACCGCCTCGGCCACGTCACCCGCAGCCCAGACCTGGCTAATCCACGTCCGCCAGGCTTCCGCGTCGTCTCCTTCGCCGCCGTCAGGCCAGTCCGTGGCCATCGGGGTGCGGAAGGTGAGGGCGGGAAGGACGAGTTGCCTGGCGGTCAGTCCAGCGGGTCGCGGGGGTGCGCGGGGGATCCGGGTGGGCTGGTGACCTTGCGGTGGATGTGGCCGGCGGCTTTCCGGGGAGGCCGGTGGTCGGTGCGTAGGACCAGGTCGAACAGGTCCAGGCTGGCTGTGGCGAGGTCGGTTTTCGTCTCGTCCCAGACGGCCAGCCGGTCGGCGAGGTCGGTGTTTCCGCGTTGGCGGGCGCGGGCGGTGGTGACGTCGCGGGGGCACCAGAGCAGGACGGTTGTCCAGCGGGCCGGGTATTCGGTGTGCAGGGCGTGGAAGCCGGCGACCTGGCCGAGATGCACGACGGGTATCCGGCCGGCGGCGATGATCTCGTCGAGGCGGGGCCGGTCGACGGCGTCGACGTTGCCGTACCGCTCGTTTGTGTACAGGATCAGGCCGTCGTCGTGCAGCCGGGCGAGGCGACCCGGTAGGGGGCGCGGGCGTTCGCGCCGATTTTCAGCCGGTCGAAGTGTACGTACCGGTCGTCGAGCGTGGTGAGGGCGGTGGTGATGGTGTCCTTTCCGGCGGCGGGTGGGCCGTAGAGGATGATCGCGTCAGGAGGCATCGCGGACCCGGCTGGCCAGGCGGCGGGCGTGCTCGGCGAGGTTGCTGCGGGCGTGGCGGCTGTTGTCGACCACGTAGTGGGTGCAGACCGGCCGCTGGTCGGGGACTGGCTGAATCTCTCGATGGAGGAGGCTATGCGGTCCTGGCCGCCCAGGGCGTCGGCTATGTCGTCGCGGTGCAGGAGCTCGGCGGAGACGGTGTAACGCTGCCAGGCAGATGCGGGATCGGTGGTCATTCATCGCTCTTCGGTCGGCGGCAGATCAGGACAAGCTGCGTAAGCGGATCAGCACGGTGAGCATAGCCGGGGGATGTCGTCTCGGCATCACAAGTCCGGATCGAGCGGTCAAACAGCGCCAGACAGGTGCTGACCTGGTCATGTCGCCGGGACGGCGGCGGCGCCGGAATGCCGTCGATCCATGCTGTCTCGGCATTCCGTGGTCGTCCGCTTCCGGTGAGTCTTGTTTTTGGGCTCCGTCTCTGCGGCCAGACGAGCGGACGCATGCCATCCGGCAGTAGCCGTTAGGCTGTACGTCGTCGATGTCCTCCACGCTGTGAGACGCTGGAGGGGATCGATCCAAGGGGCGGTAGCTCAGCCGGTTAGAGCAGCGGACTCATAATCCGTCGGTCGTGGGTTCGAGCCCCACCCGCCCCACCACGATGCGTAACAATGCCCTGACCTAGGTAAATAGGTAAATTCTATGAGATCTGATGATTTATCTAATAGAAGACGTCCAGGTCGGGGCGCTGATCGTTTGGTTCGATTCCTCGAACGTACCGGCGGACCTTGGTTGCGGAGCGTAGTTTCGGGGATCGGTCGGCAACGGCATTGCAGATCTCCGCGTCGCCGGAGCGTCTGCTGCGCGATGCGCCATAAAGATCATCTGCATGCCCTTGGTGGACCGCCGTGTGACTCGGACATCGTGTGTGGCGGCCAGCGGCGGCGTCGCTGGCGTTCGGGCAGATCCCGGTAACGCGCCTGAGCAGGTCGGCAGGTAGCACCGATGACGCCGACAATCGCCTCTCTCGCCCCACCGAACGGTGACACCCACTGGTGGTAGTCGCGTCACGCAGTGGCGGGTCTGTGCAACTTTGCGCAGACCCGCCACGCCTCCCCTGGCTACGTTGCCGTCCCAATCGGCATCCGACGCGGGGGTTAGCTGCGCTCATGGCCACCATGTTCGAACACGTCGGCGGCGAACCAGCGCTGCGCGGTCTCGCCGAGCACTTCCACCAGGCGGTGGTGGCGGACCCGCTGCTGCGGAGTCTGTTCGAGTACGGAACACCACACCACACCGACCACCTGACGGCCTTCCTGGTCGAGATGCTTGGCGGGCCCTCCCGGTACTCCGACGAGCTCGGCGGGTTCCTCAGCCTGATGAAGGCGCACCTGGGGCTGCGCATCACCCCCGAGCAGCAGGATCGGTTCGTCACGCTCATGCTCGCCTCCGCCGACGCGGTGGGGATGCCCTCCGACGAGCGGTTCCGCACCGCGTTCGAGGCGCAGGTGCGTAAGGCGGCGGGGTTCACCGTCAAGGTCTCGGCCTCGGACACCTCGCCGTTGATGGAACCGCCCTACCCGGACCTCGGCCGGTGGACGTGGTGACGGGAGTGACGGTGACCGACCAGTTCGCGGACGCGGTCGGCCGAACGGTGCGGCTGGTGTGCGGCCTCGTGGCCGACGACGCGGACCCGGACGCCGGCAGCAGGTTGGCGGATCTCGGGCTGTCCTCGCTCGCCACGGCCCGGCTGCTGCTCGATCTCGAAGCCGAGTTCGGCCGGGAGGTCGCGCTCGCGGACCTCGTGGGCTGCGAGACCGTCGCCGACCTGGCGCGGCTGGTCGGCGACGCGCCGGGGAGCGGGACGCGGCCACTGGTGGCGAAGCCAGCCCAACGGTACGAGCCGTTCCCGCTCACCCCGGTCCAGGAAGCCTACGTCGTCGGCAAGTACGTCGAGCTCGGACCGGACGCGATCGGATGCCACCACTACCGCGAGTTCTGGCTGCCCGAGCTGGACGCCGACCGGCTGGTCGCGGCGTGGCGGCGGCTCGTCGCCCACCACGACGCGCTGCGGCTGGTGGTCGGGGAGAGCACGGGGCAGCGGGTTCGGCCGGATGTCCCCGAACAGGTCGCGGTGGTGCACGACGGCCCCGTGGCCGTGCTTGGCGCGCAGGTGCGCCGACGGCTTTCGCACCGCCGGTACCCGCCGGGTGCGTTCCCGCCGTTCGCGCTGGAGGTCGTGCGTGACGGCGGCGCCGGCTCCGCGCACCTGAGCCTCGATGGCACGGCGGTCGACGCGCACAGCACGGAGCTGCTGTTCCGGCAGTGGCTGCTGCTCTACCGCGAGCCCGGCGCGCGGTTGCCCGAGCCGGCGCTGTCGGTGCGGGACTGCGCGGTCGCGCTCGCCGAGCGCAGGCACGCCTCGCGCTGGGAGGCGGACCTGCTGCACTGGCGCGAGAGGCTGTCCGAGGTGCCGCCCGGTCCCGACCTTCTCCTCGGCGAGCGAACGGCCCCGCCCGAACCGCCCGACGGGCTCGCGCACCACCTGCGCGTGCCGCGCACGGGGCATCTCGACCCCGGGCAGTGGCAGGCCCTGCGTCGGCGCGCGTCCGCGCTCGGCGTCTCGCCGTCGTCTCTGGCGCTGACGGTGTTCTGCGAGGTGCTGACCATCGGTCCGCGGCCGTGGTCGCTGGTGCTGACCACCACCGACCGGGTGCGGCTGGGCCGGGGCGCGGACGACGTGGCCGGTCCCTTCACCTCGACCTGCCTGCTGGTGGTCGACGAGGTCGACCGCCGGCGGTCCGACCTGGCCGCCGCACTGCATCGGCAGGTGTGGGACGCGTTGGCGCACAACGAGGTGTCGGGTGTGGAGGTGGTGCGCGAGCTGCGCCGCGCCGATCTGCCGGCCCCGGACCTGCCGGTCGTGTTCACCAGTCTGCTCGACGTCGGCGAACCGGACGCGCCGAGCATGACCGACCACCTGGTCCACGCCGTCGGCCAGACCTCGGGTGTCGGCCTGAACCACCTGATGTGGGAACACGGCGGTGGTCTGCGCTGGCGCTGGGACACCGCGGACGCGTTGTTCAGTCGGTTCGTGGCCGCGCTCCAGGCGGCCTGCGTGGACGCGGCGCCGACGCCGGGCGACGAGCTGAACGACCTCCAGCAGGCCTACCACGTGGCCCGGGTGTCCGGCCGGACCGCGGGCTGCCAGCTTTATCAGAGCTTCCACGTCGCCGAGCTCTACGTGTCCCGGCTGGAACAGGCCTGGCTCGACCTGGTCGTCGAGCACGACGTGCTGCGCACGGTCGTCGACCAGGACGGCCGGACCACCGTGCTGCCCCCCACGGCCGCCGGCGGACGCGTCCCCGTTGTGGAGTCCGACCAGCCCGAGGTGGACGAGGCGATCGCGCGCGACGTCGCCGACCGGCCGTTTCCCCTGGGCCGCGCGCCGCACACCGACCTACGGGTCCGGCGCGGCGCCGACGGTTCGGGCACCGTGCACCTGGCGATCGACCTGCTCGTGGCCGACGCGCCGAGCGTCCTGGCGCTCGGTCGGGCCCTGCTGCGCCGCTACGCCGACCCGCCCGCGCGGACTGTGCCGCCCGCGGTGCGCGCGTCCGCCACCAACCCGGCGCATCGTGAGCACTGGCTCGCCCGCCTGGCGGACCTGCCGTCGGGGCCGTTCACGCCGGGGGCACCCGGGCCGCACCGAACGCCTGCGGTTCACGGCCGACCCGGCCGCGCTGCGCACCTGGGCGGCACGGCATGACGTGACCGCGGACGCGGCGCTGCTGGCCGCGTTCTGCGACGCGCTTGCCCACGTGTTCGACCCGCCGTTCGCCCTGCCGGTGGTGCGCTGGGCCGCCGGGCGCGAGGCGTACCGCCCCGGCGAGCAGACCGCGCTGAGCTGGGTCCGGGTGGACCAGCTGGACCTTCCCCTGCCCGCGCGGGCCCGCCGGCTGGCCGCGCTGCTCGCCGAGGACGCCGAGGCCGACGGCGCGAGCGGGCTCGCCGACCTGCGCGTCGTCGTGCTGCGCCGGCGCCGCGATCGGTCGTTCGCGCTGCTCGTGGTGTTCACCAGCGTCCTGGATGTGTCCGGGCAGCCGCTTCCGCCGGGTGTGACGGCCGGTCCCTGGCGCACCGCCACCTCCGACGTGTCGCTGGACTGCGTGGCCGTCGACGACGGCGAGACCCTCGACATCGCGTGGGACGTGGTGCCCGGCCACCTCCCCGCCGACGCGCTCGACCCGGCGTTCGACCGGTTTCGTGCCACCGTGACCGGGTTCGCCGACCAGCCGGACGAGCAGGAGCGGGTCGGCCGGCTCACCGCCGACGAGCGGCGCCGCGCGCTCTACGAGTGGAACGACACCACGACGACCTACCCGGCGGATGGCCCGGTGCACCTGCTGCTGGAGGAGCAGGCCCGCCGCCGGCCCCGCGCGGTCGCCCTGCGGTGGCGCGACGGCATCGCCACCTACCGCGAGCTGAACGGGTGGGCCAACGTCATCGCGCACCGCCTGCGCGAGCGGGGCGTCACGGCCGAGACGGCGGTCGCGGTCGCCACCCGGCGGGGACCGGAGATGGTGGCGGCGGTGTTCGGCGTGCTCAAGGCGGGCGGAGCGTACCTGCCGGTGCTGCCGGGTCTGCCGCCCGACCGGGCGGCGGCGATGCTGGCCCGTACCTCCTCGCGCGTCGTGCTGACCACCGTGGGCGCGCTGGACTGGCGGCCCGACGTGCCGGTGGTCGAGCTCGACACGCTGCTGGCGGGCGCCGACGAGGATCCGGGTGACCCCGAACCGGTGACCGGCCCGGACAACACCGCCTACTACATCTTCACCTCCGGCAGCACCGGGCGACCCAAGTGCGTCGCCGTGACGCATCGGCCGGTGTGGAACCTGCTCAACTGGTGCTACCGCACCTTCGGCTTCGGACCCGGCGACGTGGGCGTGTGCGTGACCTCGCTCGGGTTCGACCTGTCGGTGTTCGACATCCTCGGGCTTCTGGGGCGCGGCGCGAGCCTGTACGTGGCCGACGAGCGCGAGCAGCGGGACCCGGAGCTGCTCGCCGACGTGCTGGCCGAGCAGCCGATCACCTTCTGGAACTCGGCGCCGACGTCGCTGGCCACGCTGCTGCCGTCGCTGCGCGACCGCGCCGGGGTGGACCTGCGGCTGGTCTTCCTCAGCGGTGACTACACGCCGCTGAGCCTGCCGGCCGACCTGCGGGCGGTGTCGCCGCGGGCGAGCCTGGTCAGCCTGGGCGGCGCGACCGAGGCCACGGTCTGGTCCAACTGGTTCCCGGTCGAGGTGGTCGACCCGCGGTGGCGCAGCATCCCGTACGGCCGCCCCATCGACAACTCGCGGTACTACGTCCTCGACGAGGCCCTGGAGCCGTGCCCGATCGGCGAGGAGGGCGACCTCTACATCGCGGGCGACTGCCTCAGCCTCGGCTACCACGGTGACCCGGAGCTGACCGCCCGCAGCTTCCTGCCCGACCCGTTCACCGACCGGACGGGCGAACGCATGTACCGCACCGGCGACCGTGCCGCGTTCCGACCGGACGGGATCATCACGTTCCTGGGACGCCGCGACGGCCAGGTCAAGATCCGCGGCTTCCGGGTGGAGCTCGGCGAGATCGAGCATCGCCTGCGCGAGCACCCCGCGGTGCGGGAGGCGGTCGTGCTGGCCCGGGCCAACGACGGCGGAGATCGGAAGCTGGTCGCCTACCTTCAGGCGGAGCCGGGCGCGGCGCGGCCGGAGGCGGCGCGGCTGCGCGCGTTCGCCGCCGAGACGCTGCCCGACTACATGGTCCCCAACTTCGTCGTGTTCGTGGCGTTGTTCCCGGCCACCGCCAACGGGAAGCTGGACCGTGACGCCCTGCCGTGGCCGGTGGGGCGGGCCACGTCGACGGGAGGCGGGATCGCGGCGGACGCCGGCGAACCCGCCGGCCCGAACCCGCCCGTCGAGCACCGGACCGTCGTCGACGA
>NZ_CDWTNB010000193.1:0-7387 GCF_977947065.1 Frankia sp. CgJB1 | reverse complement strand
CCCCAATCATGCCGGCAACCAGACAGAACAGCCGGAACCGACACACCGACGACCATCAAGATCCAACTAGTGGAAGCGGCATTGGCCCACGACGCCTCCGGCGCAGCGTGGAGCATCCCCTGGGAGTTGCTGGAAAATAACCTCATGTTTTGATCTTGGTCTTGCCGGTGAGATTCGCGAGGCCCGCCGCGGTGAGTGCGATGATTCGGTGTCCGCGGATCAGGCGGTTCCGCGCCACCGTTTCGCGTCGTCGTGCAGCCCGCCGACGAACGACTCCGCGACGCTGACCTGCTCCCGAAGCGTAAAGAGCTTTTCCTCCGCGAGTACCACCCAGGTGCCAAGCCGTTCCTGGAGCTCGGCCCGGGCGTCCGCGGCGAGGTCGGGCTCGGCGAGCTCGTCGCGAAGGGCCAGCAGCGACCGTATCTCCTCCAGGGTGAACCCCAGCGGTTTCATCTTCTTGATGAGGAGCAGCCGCTCGATGGCATCGTCGTCGTAGAGACGAAATCCCCCTACGGTCCGACCTACCGGCATGAGGAGCCCCGATTCCTCATAGTAGCGGACTGTTCGCAGAGAGAGGCTGACCCGCTCCGCAACGTCCCCGATCTGGTAAACGTCGCCACGGGTCGTGTTCGATCCCGAAACACCACGGCGCTTGGTGGACAACTCGGCCCTTACGTTAAGGTAGATATTGGACGACCGGACCGGACGATTTGGACAACCGGACCGGACGCCAGGCAATCGACTGTACGTCGATCGGCGATGCGGCGCCCCCTTTGCCGAGGCGGGGGAACGCGGGACGCCCAAGCGTGCCGTCCGTCGTCCGGTACCGACCGGAAACGTGAGATGCGTCACGTCGGGGCCGTCGCGCTCGCCGGTGCGACCCTGCAGCCGCGCCCTCGGCTTCCACCTGACCGGCCCCGCGTTCGCCTGGACGCGCACGTTACCGCGGCCCCGACGGGCACGGCGCCGGCCCGAACGGGAGGAGGGTGGGTTGCCGGGGCGGGTGGGAAGGTTGTCGTAGACTGGACATATCGTCTGTGCCGACAGGGTTGAGCCGATCAAGGTCGGCCCGGTATCGGGGCTGGCCCGGTATCAGGGTCAACTGGGTATCAAGGTCGGCCCGGTATCGGGCCTGATCCGGTATCGAGATCGACTGGGTATCGAGGTTGACCCGGCGCCTGCGGACCGGGGCATCGCCGGGCGGAAGCGTCGTGTGGAGCGGGGCCGGGCGGTAGATCAGGGCCGGATCGGCCTTGCCGTGTCACGTCGTCGGATCCCAACCAGTCGGAGTCGGATCCCAACCAACCGAGAGGCACAGGGACGCACCCCATGACCCTCGCGCCGTTGCTCGACGCGCTGATCGCCCGTCCCGGCGGGGACCCTGCCCTGGGCCGGGCGATCGGCGCGGTCGGTGAACCGGTCCTCGACCTCGCTGGTCCCGCGGCGTTGCGGCCCTTCGCCGCCGCGGCCCTGGCGGTCGGGGCCGACCAGCCGGTCCTCGCCGTCGTGGCTACTGGCCGGGAGGCCGAGGATCTGGCATCGGCGCTCGGCAGCCTGCTCGGTCCCGATGTGGTCGCGGTCTTCCCGAGCTGGGAGACCCTGCCCCACGAGCGGCTGTCCCCCCGGGCTGACACGGTCGGGCAGCGCCTCGCCGTGCTGCGCCGGCTCACGCATCCGGCGAGCACCGGTCGGCCGCCGCTGCGGATCGTGGTCGCGTCGATCCGTGCGGTGTTGCAACCCCAGGTGGCCGGGCTCGGCGAGCTCGCACCGGTCACCCTCGCCGAGGGCGATACGGCCGACCTCGACGGCGTGGTGACGCGGCTGGTGGACATCGCCTACCACCGGGTGGACCTGGTCGAGCGGCGCGGCGAGATCGCCGTGCGCGGCGGCATCCTCGACGTCTTCCCGCCCACCGAGGAGCATCCGCTGCGGGTCGAGTTCTTCGGCGACGAGGTCGAGGACATCCGCCGGTTCTCCGTGGCGGACCAGCGGGCGCTGCCGGAGGATGATGGCGCGACCGGTGGTGGCCGTGTCCTGTTCGCGCCGCCGTGCAGCGAACTGCTGCTAACCGCGCAGGTGCGGGCGCGGGCCGCGGACCTCGCGACGCGCCACCCGGAGCTGCTGGACCTGCTCGACAAGATCGCCGACGGCATCCCCGTGGAGGGGATGGAGGCGCTCGCCCCGGTACTCGTCGACGCCATGTCACTGCTCTTGGACGACCTGCCGGCCGGCACCCACGTGCTGGTCTGCGATCCCGAACGGGTCCGTTCGCGGGCGAGCGAACTGGTACGCACGAGCCAGGAGTTCCTCGAGGCGTCGTGGAGCGTCGCGGCGCTGGGTGGCGGCGCGCCGATCGATCTCGGCGCGGCCGCCTACCGATCGATCACCGAGGTCCGCGAGCGTGCGGAGGATCTCGGCCTGCCGTGGTGGTCGGTCACTCCCTTCATGTCGACCCCGGTAGGCATCGACCGGGAGCCGGCAGGCACCGGGCTGGCGGGCGCCGTCTACGACGGGACCGAGTACGGCGACAACACGGTGGTCGCCAGCCTCCGGCCCGCACCGATCTACCACGGGGACACCGCGGCGGTCATCTCCGACGTCAAGGGCTGGCTCGCCGAGTCCTGGCGAGTGCTGCTGGTCACCGAGGGGCACGGTCCGGCGCAGCGCCTGGTGGAGATGCTGCGCGACGCCGACCTGGGCGCCGGCCTCGCCGAGGAGGCCACGCTCACTCCGGGCGTCGCCATGGTGACCTGCGGTCGGCTCGCCACCGGCTTCACCAGCGATACTTTGCGCCTCGCCGTTCTTACCGAAAGTGATATCGCGGGTGTCCGCGGAGTGATCACGAAGGACATGCGGCGCATGCCGAGCCGGCGGCGCAAGGGCATCGACCCGCTCGCCCTGCTCCCGGGGGACATGGTGGTCCACGACGCGCACGGCGTCGGCCGCTACGTCGAGATGGTCACCAGGACCGTCGCGGGCGCCAAGCGGGAGTACCTTCTGCTGGAGTATGCCCGGGGCGATCGGCTGTATGTGCCGACCGACCAGCTTGAACAGATCACCCGGTATGTCGGGGGTGACGCGCCGAGCCTGGACCGCATCGGCGGCGCCGACTGGGCCAAGCGCAAGAGTCGGGCCCGCAAGGCCGTCAAGGAGATCGCCGGTGAGCTGATCCGGCTCTACAGCGCCCGGATGGCTGCTCCCGGGCACGCCTTCGCTCCCGACAGTCCCTGGCAGCGTGAGCTGGAGGACGCCTTCCCGTTCCGAGAGACACCCGATCAACTCGCCGCCATCGACGAGGTCAAGGCCGACATGGAGAAGCCGGTCCCGATGGACCGGGTGATCTGCGGTGACGTCGGCTACGGCAAGACCGAGATCGCGGTGCGGGCCGCGTTCAAGGCGGTGCAGGACGGCAAGCAGGTCGCGGTGCTGGTGCCCACGACGCTGCTGGTCCAGCAGCACTTCCAGACCTTCTCCGAGCGTTACGCCGCGTTCCCGGTGGTGGTGAAGGCGATGAGCCGGTTCAACTCGCCCGCCGAACACAAGGCGGTGCAGAAGGGGCTCGCTACCGGCAGTGTCGACGTGGTCATCGGCACCCACCGGCTGCTGTCCGGGGAGAACCGCTTCAAGGATCTCGGCCTGGTGATCGTCGACGAGGAGCAACGCTTCGGTGTCGAGCACAAGGAGCAGCTCAAGAAGATGCGCACGGCGGTGGACGTGCTTACGATGAGCGCCACACCGATCCCCCGCACGCTGGAGATGTCGATCACCGGCATCCGGGAGCTGTCGACCATCGACACTCCGCCCGAGGAGCGGCACCCGGTGCTGACCTCGGTCGCCGCCTACGACGCCCGTCAGGTGACCGCGGCGATCCGCCGGGAGCTGCTGCGCGAGGGGCAGGTCTTCTTCATCCACAACCGGGTGGAGACGATCGATCGGGCCGCCGCCCGGCTGCGCGATCTGGTTCCCGAGGCGCGGATCGCCACCGCCCACGGCCAGCTGCACGAGGACGCGCTTGAGCAGGTCATGGTCTCCTTCTGGGAGAAGAAGTTCGACGTGCTGGTCTGCACGACGATCGTGGAGTCGGGCCTGGACATCTCCAACGCCAACACCCTCATCGTCGAGCGGGCCGACGTGTTCGGCCTGTCCCAGCTGCACCAGCTGCGCGGCCGGGTCGGGCGGGGCCGGGACCGGGCGTACGCCTACTTCCTCTACCCGCCGGACAAGTACCCGCCGGACAAGCCGCTGACCGAGACCGCCCACGACCGGCTCGCCACGATCGCCCAGCACAACGACCTTGGTGCCGGAATGGCCGTAGCCATGAAGGACCTGGAGATCCGGGGAGCGGGCAACCTGCTCGGCGGCGAGCAGTCCGGGCACATCGCCTCGGTCGGGTTCGACATGTACGTGCGGATGGTCGGCGAAGCGGTGGCCGAGTACCGCAAGGAGGGCGTCGAGGAGCCCCCGGAGGTCAAGGTCGAGCTGCCGGTCGACGCGAGCCTGCCGCACGACTACGTGCCGAGCGAGCGGCTGCGGCTGGACGCCTACCGGCGGCTGGCCGGCGCCGCCACGGACGCCGACATCGACGAGGTGCGTGGCGAGCTCGTGGACCGGTTCGGTCCGGTGCCCGAACCGGTCGAGAACCTGCTGGCCGTCACGGGCCTGCGGGTTCTTGCCCGGCACTTTGGCGTCACGGAGATCATCGCCGCCGGTCGCCAGATCCGGTTCGCTCCGCTGGAGCTGCGGGAGAGCCAGACACTCCGGCTGACCCGGCTCTACCGGGGCGCCGTGGTCAAACCGGCGGTGCGGACCGTACTCGTTCCCGCGCCGACCGAGACGGGGCGCATCGGCTCCCGACCGTTGCGGGATCGGGCCCTGCTCGCCTGGGTCGGCCAGCTCCTGCATGCGGTCGCGGGCGACTCGGTCGCCGCCGCGGCGGCCTCGATCTGACTCCTGGCGTAGGGCGCCGTACCGTACGCCACGCTGAGCGGATACCGTCTCGGCTCGTGAAGCTTTCCCGTCTCCTCGCCGGTGTCGGGCTCCTCGTGCTCGTCGGTACCGCCGGTACCGGGTGCACGACCCATGCCGGGGCCGCCGCCCAGGTCGGTTCGCAGACCATCGGGACCTCCCAGCTGCGCGGCATTGTCGACCGTGGGCTCAAGGCCGCGGAGACAGTACCGATCCCGCAGACCTCGCAGTCGGTGTCGCAGAGTCTCAACCGAGGTGAACTCCAGCGACGAACCCTGACCACACTCGTGCAGCTCGAATTGATCTCCGGTGAGGCGAAGCGGCTGGGGATCTCGCTGACCGGCCAAGACATCGCGTCCTACTACCAGGCGTACGCGATCCTGCAGTTCGGCAGCGTGAAGGCGTTCGAGCAGCGAGCCGCCGCGGCGGGCTTCGCCCAGCAGGACGTGGCGACGATCGTCCGCTCGGGAGCGTTCGAGTCGGCGCTCGGGGACAAGATCAGCGCGGGTATCCTCGCCTCCGACGCGGACACCCGCGCCCAGTACGACAGCATCGTCGATCAGATCGGGAAGATCCCCCTCAGCTACCGGCAGGCCAAGCCCTACCTGGCCCGGTTCCTGGTGGCGGACAAACGGGCGACGAAGGTGCGCCCGCTACTCGCGCAGGCCGAGTCCCGGGATCCCATCTCGATAAACCCACGATTTGGTACCTGGGACACGAAGCAGTTCGCCGTGGTCGCCGCCGAGGGCTCGATCGCCAGCAAGCCCGCGCCCACGCCGATCCTGGACCTGACCACCCGATCCTGAGCGGACGGCGACATGTTGATGCGGATCACCGTGGTCGTCACCAGCCCCCGGGTGGCACCGGGAATCCTCACGGCCCGGGCATGGGATGTCGTGCGCACGGTGCCCGTCCTGACCGCGAGCCCCACGCATCCTCAGCTCGCCGCGCTGCGGGCGGCCGGTGCGACCGTCCTGATCGTCGATCCCGGCGATCCCGGCGGTCTGGCCGGCGCGGTGACCCTCATCCGGGCCGCCCTGCCGGATCCCGCGGCGGCCGAGGTCGCCTGGCTGCCCGATCCGCTTGCGCCGAGCATCCTCGACCGCCTCCTCGACGAGGCGAGTGGATCCGGGGAACGGAACGATGCCGGCATCGAGAGGGTGACCGGGGTCGAAGTGACGAGCCTCGTGGCCACCAGGGAGCTGCCCGGCTCGAGCCTGTTGGACGCCGTCGCGGTCATGGACCGCCTGCGGTCGCCGGGCGGCTGCCCTTGGGACGCCGAGCAGACGCACACCTCGCTCGCTCCGTACCTGGTCGAGGAGACGTACGAGGCGTATCAGGCGATCGAGGACTACGATCTCACCGAGCTGCACGAGGAACTCGGCGACGTGCTGATGCAGGTGCTCTTCCACGCTCGGATCGCCGCCGAGCGCGCCGAGGACGGCTGGGACGTCGATGACGTCGCGGCCGGCCTGGTGGCCAAACTGATCCGCCGTCATCCGCACGTGTTCGGTGACGTGGTCGTGGACGGTCCGGCGAACGTCGTCGCCAACTGGGACGCGATCAAGGCGGTCGAGAAGGGGCGCGTCTCGGTGACCGAGGGCGTCCCACTCTCCCAACCGGCGTTGTCCCTCGCGGCCAAGCTGCTGAAGCGGGCGGCCGGCATCGGCGTCCCTGCGGATCTCGCGCTGACCGGGACGGCCGCGTGGGGTGTGACCGACGCGGGCGATCGGGTCACCGAGATCGCCGCCACGGCCGCCGTACTGGCCCGGTCGGGCACGGCGGGGGACGACCTGATCGGTGATCTGCTCTTTGCCGCCGTCGCGCTCGCCCGGATGGCCTCCGTCGATCCGGAGCGGGCCCTTCGGGCGACCGCCCGTCGCTTCCGGGACCGGCTGGCCGCCGTCGAGGGCACGGTCCGTGCCGAGGGCGCCGATCCGGCTTCCCTGTCCGACACCCGCTGGCGCGAAATCTGGCGGCAGCTACCCGGGTAAGCACCGATCATCGGCGCCCGATGCCAGAGAGTACCGAAAAATAACTTCAGGTTTTGATGCTGGTCTTGCCAGCGAGGTTGGCGAGGTCTGCCGCGGCGGGTGCGATGATCTTCTTTCTCTAGCCCCCGCGCCGGGACCGGCAGCGTACGCTGATCGTGTTGGATCAGCCCCAGAGCCGCTGGTACATCGCCGCCGCCATGGGATTGATGGTGGGGTCGACCAACGAGGAACGGACGTTGTTTGGCAGGGCATCGGGGAAGTACGCCTCGTAGGCGAGAATGTCCGCGTTGCGCATGAACGCCTCGTGCATCTTCTCTATGTAGACGGGGTTGTCCCCACCCGCGGCCCCGACTCGACCCGCCTTGGTGCCCTGCTGGCTGACCCAATGCCGCTTCCACTAGTTGGATCTTGATGGTCGTCGGTGTGTC
>NZ_CDWTNB010000192.1:0-7454 GCF_977947065.1 Frankia sp. CgJB1 | reverse complement strand
CGCACGATGTCCCCGGTCCGCAGCCGGGCGAGCGCCGCCGCGGATTCGGCCCGCCGGCGCGCGGAACCCTCCCGCGACAGCGCGGCCTCCCGCTCGGCGATCTCCCGGCGCAACCGGTCGTACTCGCCGATGTCACCCTTGTCGCAGCTCAACGCCTCGCGCTTCGCGTCGATCGCCTCGGTGTTGCGCTGCACCGCCCGGGCCAGGCCCACCACGGCCCGGTCGGCCTGGAACTGCGCGAACGACGACTCCAGCACGGTACGTGCCCGCTCCCGCCCGAGCCTGCCGACCAGGTTGACGGCCATGTTGTACGACGGCCGGAACGACGAGCGCAGCGGATAGGTCCGCGTGGAGGCCAGCCCCGCGAGCGCGAGCGGGTCCAGCCCCGGCTGCCACAGGACGACCGCGTGGCCCTCCACGTCGATGCCGCGCCGCCCGGCGCGGCCCGTCAGCTGGGTGTACTCCCCTGGGGTGATGTCCACGCGGCTCTCGCCGTTGAACTTCGTCAGCCGCTCCAGCACGACCGTGCGGGCGGGCATGTTGATGCCGAGTGCCAGGGTCTCCGTGGCGAAAACCACCCGGACCAGCCCCTGGACGAACAGCTCCTCGACGATCTCCTTGAAGGTTGGCAGCATGCCGGCGTGGTGGGAGGCGATGCCGCGTTCTAGTCCCTCCAGCCACGCCCAGTAGTCGAGCACGGCGAGGTCGGTCTCGGGGATCCCGGCGGTGCGTTCCCGGACCAGGGTCCGGATCCGCTGCTGCTCCGCGGGGCCGACGAGCCGCAGACCCGCACGCACGCAGGAGGTGACCGCCGCATCGCAGCCGGCCCGGCTGAACACGAAGACGATCGCGGGGAGCAGGCCGTCGCGGTCGAGCCGTTCGACGACCTCCGGCAGGCCCGGCACCCACGTCCACCGGCGCGCGCCGGCCGCCCCCCGACCGCGGCCGACCGTGGGATAGCCCCCCGACAGCGCCCGGCTCTCCTCGCGGGCCAGCCGCAGCAGGTCCGGGTTCACCACTCGTCCACCGACCGCCGTCGGACCACCACGGGCCGCGGGGAAGTCTGCCACGGGCGCCCGGCCGGCACCCCCATTGCGACCACGGTCGCCACCGCGACCCCTCTGGGTGTCCCGGCCCCGTTCGCCGTTACGGTTACCGCCCCGGTCTCGCCCGCCGGGCCGCTCCCGCTCCCGCCCGCGGTCCCGATCGCCGCGGTCCCGATCGCCGATGGTGGCGCGCCGGGTACCGGCTACCTCGAATCCGGCCTCGACCCCGGCGCTCCACCTCGACCGAGCGAGATCATCGTCCAGGACGGCACGGAGTGCCGCGGGTCCGCCCGGCGGCGGGGTGCCAGGAGTGTCCTCGAGGAACAGGTCGTACAGGGTGCGGTCAGCGAGCACATGCTGCCACAGCGGAACGGGGCGATGATCGCTGACGATGACCCGGGTGTGGCCGCGCACCGTGACCAGCCACTCGGCGAACTCCTCGGCGTTACTCACCGTCGCGGACAGGGAGACCAGCCGGACCTGCGCCGGCAGATGGATGATGACCTCCTCCCACACGGCGCCGCGCTGGCGGTCGGCGAGGTAATGCACCTCGTCCATGACGACGTAGCCGAGGTCGTCCAGCCGGCCGCTGTCGGCCGGGCCGGCGTAGAGCATGTTGCGCAGGACCTCGGTGGTCATCACCACGATCGGGGCGTCGCCATTGCGGGAGGTGTCCCCGGTCAGCAGGCCGACCGAGGCGGCGCCGTAGCGGGAGACGAGATCGGCGTACTTCTGGTTCGACAGCGCCTTGATCGGCGTCGTGTAGAAGCAACGCGTCCCGGTGCGCAGGGCGAGATGGGCAGCGAACTCGCCGACGACCGTCTTACCCGCTCCCGTCGGGGCCGCGACGAGCACCCCTTCACCGGCCGCCAGCGCCGCAACCGCCTCGAACTGGAACGGGTCGAGCCCGAAGGGGAGGCCAGCGGCGAACTCCACAAGAATCTCGGGCGTGGAGGACACATCAGCCACCCTACGGGACGCGACGGCCGGCAGCCGACCGGTTTACGCCGGTCCCGACCGGCCGGGGAGGAACCGACGATCATCAGGTGATGTCGCCGTAGGCCCGTCAGGTGATGTCGCCGTGGGTGACGTCGGTACCCGAGAAGCCCGGGGCGACGGGGGCCGTCCTCGCGCCGACGGGTGTCGACGACCCGGTGCCGGCCGGGTCCGCCGTGCCGGGCGACGTGGCCGTCGCCGCGGGGCCCGCCGAGCGGGGCGGGGCGTCGTCGAAGTCCAGCGGGGAGGTCTCGTCGTCGTCCAGGTCGGTGTACGGGGAGGTGTCCCCGCGGCGGGCCACCCGCCGGTCGTTAAGCCAGCCGATGATCAGTGCGACCTCGTAGAGGACCACCATGGGCAGGCCCAGCGCGAGCATGGTGAACGGGTCCTGGCTGGGGGTGACGATCGCAGCGAACACGAACACCAGGAAGATCTCGGCCCGCCGCCAGGACCGCAACTTGGCGGTGCTGATGATCCCGGCCAGATTCAGCATCGTGACGAGCAGCGGAACCTCGAATGACAGTCCGAAGATCAGCAGCATCGCCTGGACGTAGCTGAGGTACCGGTTGCCGTCCAGGACGCTGACCAGCCCGTTGCCGCCGAAGCCGAGCAGCAGACCCAGTCCGGTCGACAACGTCAGGTAGGCGAAGACCCCGCCGATGGCGAACAGGGCGAGGGAGACGCCGACAAAGGTCAGCGACCAGCGCCGCTCGTGACGGTGCAGACCAGGGGTGATGAAGGACCAGAGCTGATACAGCCACACCGGCGAGGAGACCACCGCCGCGGCGATCATAGAGATCTTCAGGCGAATGGTGAACGCGTCGAGGATGCCGAAGAAGTACAGGGTGCAGTCGTCCGCTGCCAGGCCATCCGGGCTGAACCGCTTGCTCGCCGGTAGGTCGCAGTACGGCGCCTTGAGCCAGTCGAAGATGCGCGGCTCGAAGATGAAACAGACGACACCGGCGACCGCGAACGCGAGGAGCGCGATGGCGACGCGGTTGCGCAGCTCACGCAGATGCTCGGTGAGCGGCATGCGACTGTCCTCGACAGTGCGCGTGCGGCGGTGGTTCACCGATGCGACGAGCCTTTGCGGCGTAGGCAACCCTGGCACGTCGGCGGCTCCTGGTCGAGAGGAAGGAGGAAGGGGCGCCGGCGGACGCCCGACAGGCCGTGGGACCGCCGTGAGGTCAGCCCCGGTCGGCGGCCGACGCGGTGCCGTTCACGGACGCGGTGGCGTTCACGGACGAGGCGGGGGCCTGACCGGGCGCAGCGGCCTGCGGCTGGACCACCGGCGGCTGGGCCTCGATCGGCAACGGGGCCGGCTGCGCCGCGGGCGCGGGCTGGTCATCCTCGCGCAGGCCCTTTGTCTCGGCCTTGAAGATGCGCAGCGAACGACCGAAGGAACGCGCGGCGTCAGGAAGCTTCTTCGACCCGAACAGCACCAGAACGACGAGGGCGATGATGATGATTTCGGTGGTGCCCAGATTTGGCATGGTCGGCGTCCTCCGATGAGCGGGGTACCGGGCCCGGTCCGACGACCGGTGCGATCGATGCTACGTCCGCCAGCCTAAGAGGGGATAGACGGCGTGCGGGTATCCCGGAGATGACGGATGCGCAACGAAGCCAACCTGCACGATAGCTCGTAGCACTCGGCGGGCAAAGCGTGTCCACAACGACACCAGAAACCCCAAATCATCACCGATCGCTACCTCGTCAAGCCGGAAGTCCTGGATTGTGGCAACACAACACCATATGGCACGATCGACGTCACGCGACGGTCACTCCCGGCGGATCACACGGGGACCACGGATCCGGTCAAGCGGATCCGGTCAGGACGTGCGTTCGGCGAGCCGCGCGCTGACCTCGGCGTGGTCGAGCCGCGCCGCGAACGCCGCGGTGTCCGAGGCCAGGGCCGAGACCCGCGCGGACAGCTCCGTCGTGGCGGCCCGCACCGCGCGCATCTTCTGCCACACCCGCCACGCGCTGAGCGCCAGCAGGGCGAGCGCGCCGACGATGAGGACGAGGTAGAGGAGCGCCCAGAGCACACCGATCACCCTACTCGGCGGTCGGCGTGAGCCCGTAGGCGAGCAGAGCCCGGCGGGCCAAGGCGTGCACCTCCTCGGCGAGCGCCGGCGGCTCGACCACCCGCACGTCGGCCCCGAGGCCGAGGACCAGCCGGTGCAGCCAGGAGGTCTCCCCGGCGTACAGCGTGACCTCGAGCCGTCCGCCGGGCAGCTCGCGCACCTCGGTGACCGGGTAGTAGTCGGCCACCCACCGGGCCGGGGACGCCAGCTCCAGCACGACCCGCACGTCCGCCGGGCCGGGCCGGTAGATCCCCTCCCTGGTGTCGCGGGACACCGTACCCGGCGGCGGGACCGCCGGGGCGTCGAGGATCGTCACCCCGCCCGGCCCGTCGATGCGGTCCAGCCGGAACAGCCGCACCGCCTCCGCCCGGTGGCACCATCCCTCCAGGTACCAGCGGCCGTCCTGGACCAGCACCCGCATCGGGTCGACGTCGCGCTCGGTCAGCTCGTCGCGGGACCACACCAGGTAGCGCAGATGCACCCGCCGGCGGTCCCGCAGCGCCCGCTGCACCACCGCGAGGACCTCGTCGTGGACGTCGAGGGTGACGCGTACCTGGCCGACGGCGGCGGTGCCGGCGGTGCCGACCGCCTCCTCCAGCTTCTCCAGCGCCCGGTCCAGGGCCTCGCGGCCGGCGAGGCCGGGCACGTCGGCGAGCGCGCGGGCGGCGACGATCAGGGCCGTCGCCTCGTCGACCGACAGCCGCAGCGGCCGGTCGAGAGTCTGCGGATCGACGACGGTGATCTGATCACCGGAATAGCTCAGGTCGATGAGGTCCCCGGGCGCGCCGCCGGGCAGGCCGCAGACGAACAGCAGGTCGAGGTCGTCGCGCAGCTGGCGGGGGGTGACCCCGAAGGCCACCGCCGCCTCGGTCAGGGAGATCCCGGGATGCGCCCGCAACCAGGGGACGAGCGCGAGCAGCCGGCTCAGCCGGTCGGTGGCGGCGCTCACCGCGTGCCCGGAGCGAGCGCCGGACGATGAACCGGGGCGGGCACCGCACGGCGGATCATCGGGCGCTCACCGGGCGTTCGTCGCGGCGCACCCCCGCAGGTGGGGACGCCACGCCGCGGGCGGCGGTGCCCGCGAGCGTGGCGGCGGTGCCCGTGAGGGCCGCCCGGAGCCGACCGACCACAGCCGCGCGCAGCTCGGGTGGGTCGACGACGACGACGTCCGGACCCGATCCGACGATCCACCGGGCGAGCTGTTCGGTGTCGGCGAAGTCCATCTCCAGCAGATCCATGCCCGGCGGTGGATTCGTGTCCGGCGACGGATCGGCGTCGGCCGGCGACGGCGACGCCGCCGGGCGGGCGTACCGTCGCAGCGCGTGCGCGCTGCCCCGGCGGACCGCCAGCGTGGCGGTCCGGAAGCGGTCCGGGGGGGCCTGCGCCGAGACCATCGCCCGCAGGTCGACCCCTGGCGGGACCTGGACCGCGCCGGCCGGTCCGACCATGCGCACCGGGCCGGTGAACCGGGACAACCGGAACACCCGGGCCGCACCACGGTGCAGGTCGTGCCCGGCGAGGTACCATCGCCCCCGCCAGGACAGCACACCCCAGGGCTCGACGTGCCGGTCGGCGGCGTCCGTCTCACCGACCTTCCGGTACGGGAAGCGGATGGTCCGACCGGCCTGGACCGCCGCGAGGCACTGCTCGAAGGCCAGCTCGGTTGCATCGACCCGCGGTTCGAAGCCGTCAAGCACTCCGAGCCCGCCACCACTCACCGCGGCCCCGCCCGCGGCGAGCTTGCGCAGGGCGCTGGCGGCGGGCCCGGCGAGCGCCGTGCTCGACCACAGCGAGCCGGCGACGGCCAAAGCCGCGGCCTCGTCCGGTTCCAGGGCGATGTCGGGCAGCGCGTAGTCGCCGCGGCGGATACGGTAGCCGATCTCGTTGCTGAATGCCGAGTCCGCGCCGGTCTCCAGGGGGATGCCGATCTCCCGCAGATACGCCTTGTCCCGCTCGAACATCCGCCGGAAGGCGTCCTGCTCTTCCTCGGTGCGCCCGGGCTCGTAGCCCTCCACCAGCTCGCCGATCTGGGACACGGTGAGGAAGCGCGATGTCGCCATCAGGCACATCGTCAGGTTGAGGAGCCGCTCCACCCGTCGCCGGGACACACCCGCAAAGGGTAGCCGCCGGAGTTCACCGGCCACGCACCACCCCGTCCCCGCCCCACCGCTGGCGCACCGGTCGCGCCCACCGGGCCACCCACGGCCGGGCCGGGTGAGGGCCGGTGGGCTACGGCTGGCCGGCGCCGGCCCCGACGCCCGACGTGGCCCCGTCGACCGCGATCAGGTCCACCACGAACACCAGAGTGTCGTCGGCGAGGATCGTCGGCGGACGTCCCCCCACCGGGCCGTACCCGAGGTCGGGCGGGATGATGATCTGGCGGCGGCCGCCGACGCGCATCCCGTCGATGCCCTGCCCGAAGCCGGCGATCGTGCCGTCCAGCGGGAAGGTCGCCGGCTGGCCCCGCGCCCAGCTGCTGTCGAACTCCTTGCCGTCGCGCCAGAGCACGCCCACGTACCGGACGGTGGCGGTGCTGGTGGCGGAGGCGACCGCGCCGTGACCGGTCACGAGATCGGTGGTGACCAGCGTGGCCGGCGCCGTCCCCCGGCCCGCCGCGGAGATCGGCTTGCGGCTCAGGTCGGTGGCACCCGCGACCGCGGGGACCCGCCCGGAGATGTCGTCGACGGCCGTCCGGGAGGGCACCGGCGCCGCCTTGGTGCCGTCGGGGGCGTCGGAGGCGCCGCAACCGGCCAGGAGCGGGGCGAGCAGCACGGCACCCGCGAGCAGGTGCCGGCGGGTGGCGGACGGCCGACGGCCGCTGCCACGCGAGCCGGAACGGGCTGACGCGAAGGGCAGGACGACGCCGGCGCGTCGCGGCACGAACATCACAGGGGCTCGAGTCCTCACATACTGGCGATGAGCTTGTCGACCCGATCGTCGACGGAACGGAACGGGTCCTTGCACAGGACCGTACGCTGAGCCTGATCATTGAGCTTCAGGTGGACCCAGTCGACCGTGAAGTCCCGGCGTTTCTCTTGGGCGCGCTTGATGAACTCGCCGCGCAGCCGGGCGCGGGTGGTCTGCGGGGGGCGTGACTTGGCCTCGAAGACGTCGAGGTCACGGGTGACGCGCTCGACCAGACCAGCCCGTTCCATCCGGTAGTACAGGCCCCGGTCACGGTGGATGTCGTGGTATTTCAGGTCGAGCTCGGCGACCCGCGGCGAGGCCAGCGACAGCCCGTGCTTGTGCCGGAACCGCTCGATGAGCACGTACTTCGTCACCCAGTCGATCTCACGGGCGACGAGCTCGAGGTCGTCGGTCTCGATCG
>NZ_CDWTNB010000191.1:0-7493 GCF_977947065.1 Frankia sp. CgJB1 | reverse complement strand
CTGCTCGGCGCCGCCCTCGTCCTGGTCACCCCGGCGCTGTTGGCCGGTCCCGACGCCGCGGCCCGCCTCAGCCGCGTCACCGCCGCCGCCAGCACCGCCGCTGTTGCCGCTCCGGCCGCCATGGGCACCCTCGACGCCACCGGCGCCAACGGCCGGCTCGCCCTTCTGGCCCCCGTCGTGCCCCTGATCGCCCTGGCCACCACCAGGCCCGCCACCACCAGGCCCGCCACCACCGAGCCGCGGCCTGCCGGGAGCGGCACCGCACGCCCGCTGGTGGCCGGGCGGGTCGCGCGGCGCTGGAGCGGTGTAGCGCTCGCCGTGGCCGTCGAGTTCTGCTTCACGATCTAGGGGATCACCCGCCTGCACGACACCGGAGTGTCCACCGCCACGGCGGTGGTGCTCTGGATCTCCTTCCCCGCCGGGATGGCCATCGGCCGCCTCCTCGGACCCCTACTGCTTACCCGGCTACCCCTTGTCACGTTCGGTGGCGCCGTCACCGCCGCCAGCGCCCTGGCCATCGCCACGACCGATCACACCGCCGTTGTCACCGGCGCGCTCACCGTCGCTGGCCTGGGCGTCGCGACCCTGTACCCCGTCACCACCACACGCCGCGTCCCTGGGCGCCCTCGCCTGTGGCGTCGCCATCCTTACCGCCCCCGCCGCCCTGGCCACCATCGCCACCGCCGTCGGCCTGCGCGCCGCCTTCCTCCTCACCGTGCCCCTGATCGCCGTCCTCGTCGCCCTACACCCACGAGCGGCACGCTCACCCGGTCCCGTCAGCAGCACATCTCGCCTGCGGGGCAGCGCCGGCAATACCACGCAGGATGAAGGCGGTGAGCAGGTCGATCGCCTCGTCGTCGGGCAAGATGTCGTCACTGGTAGCGACGTGTTCGTGGGCGAACTGCCACATCGTGCCGATTATGGCTGAGGCGACCAGTTCCGGCGGACCTGGCAGGTTGATGCCCTTGGCCTGCAGCAGTTGCACGTGCGCGACCATGACCTCGCGATCCGGGGCGAGCAGCGCGCGTAGCCGCGCGGCGATTGCCTGGTCCACCATCGACTCCTGGTCCAGATAGCCCCGGGCCTGCCCCGACATCTCCGCAGCGTGCTGATCGACCAGAATCCTGGAGAGCCCGCTGACAGCCCGCCGGCGCGTGACAACCCAGTCTCCATCAAACCCGGTACTTGACATGTTCCTAACGAACCTGTTCCTCACGAACCACCCGGCGTAGCCACACTGCGAGCAGCTCGACAGCACCGACGGCGGCGGTCTGACCGGGCCCGCGCCGACGTCGTGTGGCGGGTGGGTGCAAGCGCCTGTCGCCGGCGTACAAGCCCTCGCCGTTTACCGTGCCTACACTTTGGGATCACACTCGATTCGACCGGTGAGGTTCGGCAGCACCGCCCACAGCCCCCTGGAGGCCAGCGATGTTGGTGCCTTTCGGTGCACGTGATTTCCTTGATCGAGCGGTCGCGGTGTACGGCAGGCGTGTCGGTGTCGTGGACGAACCGGACCAGCCCGCCCAGCCGTGGCCGGACTTGACCTACGCCCGCCTGGGTGAGACCGCCCGTGCGCAGGCGGCGGGCCTGGACGCCTTAGGCGTGGGCCACGGTGAGCGCGTCGCGATCGTGTCGCACAACAGCGCCCGCCTACTCGCGTCGTTCTTCGGTGTCAGCGGGTACGGCCGGGTGCTCGTCCCGGTGAACTTCCGTCTCTCGCCGGAGGAGGTCAGCTACATCGTCGAGCACTCCGGCTCCGATGTACTGCTCATCGACCCCGAGCTGGAGGAGAGGCTCTCCGGCGTGACCGCGAGGCAGAAGTTCGTGCTGGGCGCCGAGAGCGACGCCGAATTCTACCGCTTCGACACCGAGCCCACGCCGTGGGAGCCGGACGAGAACGCCACCGCCACGATCAACTACACCAGCGGCACGACCGCGCGGCCCAAGGGCGTGCAGATCACCCACCGCAACATCTGGGTCAACGCGGTCACCTTCGCGCTGCACGCCGGTGTCACCGACCGCGACGTCTACCTGCACACGCTGCCGATGTTCCACGCCAATGGCTGGGGCATGCCGTTCGGCATGACCGGTCTCGGCGTCCAGCAGGTGGTGCTGCGCAAGATCGACGGCCCGGAGATCCTGCGCCGCGTGGAGCAGCACGGCGTCACCGTGATGTGCGCCGCGCCGGCTGTGGTCAACGCCGTGCTCGACGCCGTCCGGGACTGGGACGGCGAGGTCCCCGGCCGCGACCGCGTGCGGGTCATCTGCGCGGGTGCTCCGCCGCCCATCAAGACGATCCAACGGGTCGAGGAGGAGCTCGGTTGGGAGTTCATCCAGATCTACGGCCTCACCGAGACCTCGCCGCTGCTCACGATCAACCGTTCCCGCGTGGAGTGGGACGACCTGCCGCCCGAGGATCGCGCGGGCAAGCTCGTCCGTGCGGGTGCGCCCGCTCTGGGCGTCACGCTCAAGCTCTCGGACTCCGGTGAGGTGCTGGCCCGCTCCAACGTGGTCCTGGCGGGCTACTGGGAGCGGCCGGAGGAGTCGGCCAGGGCCCTGGCGGGCGGCTGGTTCCACACCGGTGACGGCGGCGTGATCGACGACGAGGGCCATCTGACGATCAGTGACCGCAAGAAGGACGTGATCATTACCGGCGGTGAGAACGTCTCGTCGATCGAGGTCGAGGACTGCCTGTTCAGCCACCCGGCGGTGGCCGAGGTCGCGGTGATCGGCGTGCCCGACGAAAAGTGGGGTGAGACGATCAAGGCGCTGGTCGTGCTCGCCGAGGGCCGGACGGCGACCGAGGCGGAGCTGATCAAGAACTGCAAGGAGCGGCTCGCCGGCTACAAGGCACCCACCTCGGTGGAGTTCCGCGACCAGCTTGCCCGCACCGCCACCGGCAAGCTGCAGAAGTTCAAGCTGCGCGCCCCGTACTGGGAGGGCCACGAGCGCCAGGTCAACTGATCCGACCGGAAGCGAACCCGGCCATGGGACGAAGGCGGACGGCGCCCGAGGCACCGCGCCAACGGATCCGGTACCTTACCTGCACCTTACATAAGGTGACGAATGCGGCGCGCATGGTGAGTGCGAATCGGATGCCCGGCGTGGGGGACTGTGATAAAACCTAGATGCACAATCCAAGATTATCGGATGGGCTAATATCGGGCTACCGGGCGATTCCTGCGATCGGGCGGTCGCGACCTGTGGAGACCCTTGGTAGGGGGTGCGGGGGCCGCGCTGACGGATGACGAAGCCTCGGTTCCGCGTCGATGTCCCTGTCCGCTGGGTGTTCGTCCGTTCATCGAGATCCGGCTTGTGAGAGATGTGGGGTAATCGTGTCGCTGCGTTCGCGCCGGTCGTGTCTGGCCGTTCCCGGCTCGTCGCCGAAGATGCTGGGCAAGGCCCAGGGGTTGCCGGCCGATCAGGTGTTCTGTGACCTGGAGGACTCGGTGGCTCCCGGCGCGAAGGAGTCAGCGCGGGCGAACGTGGTCGCGGCGCTGAACGAGGGCGCCTGGGCGGGGAAGACCCGGGTGGTGCGGGTCAACGACCTGACCACGCGCTGGACCTACCGCGACGTGATCGAGGTGGTGGAGGGCGCGGGGGCGAACCTGGACTGCGTGATGCTGCCTAAGGTGCAGTCGGCGGAGCAGGTGGCGTGGCTGGACCTGCTGCTCACCCAGATCGAGAAGGTCATGGGGCTCGAGGTGGGCTGGATCGGGATCGAGGCGCAGATCGAGAATGCGCTGGGGCTGTCGAACGTCAAGGAGATCGCGTTCGCGAGCCCACGGATCGAGACGATCATCTTCGGCCCGGCGGATTTCATGGCGTCGGTGAACATGCCGTCGCTGGTGGTGGGGACGCTCAGTCCGGACTATCCGGGTGACCCATTTCACTATGTGCTGTTCAAGATTCTCGAGGCCGCGCGCGCCCGCGGGGTGCAGGCGATCGACGGGCCGTTTCTGCAGATCCGTGATGTGGACGGATTCCGGGCGGTGGCGGGCAGGTCCGCGGCGCTCGGGTTCGACGGCAAGTGGGTGCTGCACCCGGGCCAGATTGAGGCGGCCAACGAGATCTACGCGCCCCGGCAGGCCGACTACGACCATGCCGAGCTGATCCTGGAGGCCTATGCCTGGCACACCTCGGCCGCGGGCGGTCTGACCGGTGCGGTGATGCTCGGCGACGAGATGATCGACCAGGCGAGCCGGAAGATGGCCGAGGTCGTCGCGGGCAAGGGCCGCACCGCGGGGATGCAGCGTACGGTGAAGTTCGAACCACCGGTCGGCTGAATCCGCCCGAGTCGGGGCGGATTCAGCCGACCGGCGCGTGGCGCGTGGCGCGTGGCCATGATGAAACCATCCCGCTGCCTGAGTGCGTTTCTGCTCTCCCCTCAGGCATCGGGGGCAGGGACAGGAGCGGAACATGGGCAGGATCGCGCAGACCGACGGTCTGACCGATGTGCAGCGGGACATCCTTGCGGCGGTACGGACCTTCGTCGACAAGGAGATTCTTCCCCATGCGAACGACCTCGAGCATCGGGATGAGTATCCCGAGGACATCATCGAGGCGATGAAGGAGATGGGCCTGTTCGGCATCACCATCCCGGAGGAGTACGGCGGGCTCGGCGAGTCCCTGCTGACCTACGCGCTCGTCGTGGAGGAGATCGCCCGCGGCTGGATGAGTGTCTCCGGGGTCATCAACACCCACTTCATCGTCGCCTACCTGATCCTCCAGCACGGCTCGGAGGAGCAGAAACGGCGGCTGCTCCCGGTCATGGCCACCGGCGAGCTCCGCGGGGCGTTCTCGATGAGCGAACCGGGCTGCGGCTCCGACGTTTCCGCGATCACCACCCGGGCCGACCGGGACGGCGACGACTACGTGCTCAACGGCCAGAAGATGTGGCTGACGAACGGCGCCCGCGCCGGCGTCGTCGCCACCCTGGTCAAGACCGACGAGGGCGCCCAGTCGGTCTACCGGAACATGACGACGTTTCTCCTGGAGAAGGAACCCGGGTTCCGGACACACGGCGGGATCACCATCCCGGGAAAACTGGAGAAACTCGGGTACAAGGGGGTCGAGACCACCGAGATGGTGCTGGCCGACCATCGGGTGCCCGCGTCGGCGATCCTCGGCGGCGAGGACGGCCGGGGCCAGGGTTTCTACCAGATGATGGACGGCGTGGAGGTCGGCCGGGTCAACGTCGCCGCGCGGGCCTGCGGGATTATGATCCGGGCGTTTGAGCTGGGCATTGCCTACGCTCAGCAGCGGCGGACGTTCGGTCGGCCTATCGCGGAGCATCAGGCCATCGCGTTCAAGCTCGCCGAGATGGCGACCAAGGTGGAGGCCGGGCATCTGATGATGGTCAGCGCCGCCCGCAGGAAGGACGACGGGCAGCGCAACGACGTCGAGGCCGGGATGGCCAAGTACCTTGCCAGCGAGTACTGCCACGAGGTGACGACCGAGGCTTTCCGGATCCACGGCGGCTACGGCTACTCCAAGGAGTACGAGATCGAGCGCCTGTACCGGGAGGCCCCCTTCATGCTCATCGGAGAGGGGACCTCCGAGGTACAGAAGCGCATCATCAGCCGGGCATTGCTGAAGGAGTACCAGCTTCCGGGCTGAGGGGCCGGTGCGTCCCTGACGAGTTGAGTGTGCCGCGAGCAGGCGAGGGAGTTCCAGATGCAGTTCGGGCGTTACTTCGAGGAGTTCGAGGTCGGTGCGGTTTACAAGCACTGGCCGGGCAAGACGGTCACCGAGTACGACGACCATCTCTTCTGCCTGCTCACGATGAACCATCATCCGCTGCACCTGGACTCCCATTTCGCCGAGGAGACCACCCAGTTCAAACGGAACGTCGTCGTCGGGAACTACGTTTACTCCCTGCTGCTGGGAATGTCGGTGGCCGACGTGTCCGGGAAGGCGATCGCCAACCTGGAGGTCGAGTCGCTACGGCACGTGAAGCCGGTGTTCCACGGTGACACGATCTACGGCGAGTCCACCGTCCTCGACAAGGTCGAGTCGAAGAGCAAGGACGACCGCGGGATCGTCACCGTCGAAACCCGCGGTTACAACCAGGACGGCGTCCTCGTCTGCATCTACCGCCGCAAGGTCATGGTGCCCAAGCGGGCCTACGGCGAGGCGCGCGGCGGCGAGCAGCCTGGCCGGCCGGAACCCCGGACGGAAGGCTGAGATGGCGGGCGCGGGCCGAGCGGAGACAAAGCGGGACCGTCCGTGGATCATCCGCACCTATGCCGGGCATTCGAGCCCGGCCGAGAGTAACGCGCTGTATCGGCGCAATCTGGCCAAGGGGCAGACCGGGCTGTCGGTGGCGTTCGATCTGCCCACGCAGACGGGCTACGACCCGGATCACGCCCTTGCCCGTGGCGAGGTGGGCAGGGTAGGGGTGCCGATCGCGCATCTCGGTGACATGCGGCGGTTGTTCGACGGGATTCCGCTGGCGCGGATGAACACGTCGATGACGATCAACGCCACCGCGATGTGGCTGCTGGCGTTGTACCAGGTGGTCGCGGAGGAGCAGGGGGCCGATCCGGCGGAGCTGGCCGGGACGACCCAGAACGACATCATCAAGGAGTATCTGTCGCGGGGGACCTATGTCTTCCCGCCGGGCCCGTCGCTGCGCCTGATCACCGACCTGATCGCCTACACGGTGGCCGAGCTGCCCCGCTGGAACCCGATCAACATCTGCAGTTATCACCTGCAGGAGGCCGGGGCCACGCCGGTTCAGGAACTGGCCTATTCGATGTGCACGGCGATCGCGGTGCTCGATGCCGTGGCCGCCGCGCGGGGGATCCCGGTAGGCCGGGCGGGCGCGGGCCGGGCGGGCGCGGACCGCGGGGAGCTGGAGCCGGCGGATGCGGAGTGGATGGGTGAGGTGTGTGGTCGGATCTCCTTCTTCGTCAACGCCGGAGAGCGTTTCGTGGAGGAGATGTGCAAGATGCGGGCGTTCACGGTGTTGTGGGATGAGCTGCTGACCTCCCGGTACGGGGTTCGGGAGCTGGCGCAGCGCCGGTTCCGGTACGGGGTGCAGGTCAACTCGCTGGGGCTGACCGAGGCCCAGCCGGAGAACAACATCATCCGGATTGTGCTGGAGGCGCTGGGGGTGACGCTGTCGAAGGACGCGCGGTGTCGGGCGTTGCAGCTGCCAGCCTGGAACGAGGCGCTGGGCCTGCCCCGGCCGTGGGATCAGCAGTGGTCGCTGCGCATTCAGCAGATCCTCGCTCATGAGACCGATCTGCTGGAGTATGACGATCTGTTCGCCGGTTCGGTCGTGGTGGAGAAGCGGGTCGATCAGCTCGTGGCCGCGGCCAGGGCGGAGATCGACCGGGTTCAGGAGATGGGGGGCGCCGTCGCCGCGGTCGAGAGCGGCTATATGAAGTCGCAGCTGGTGACGTCCCAGGCGGCGCGGCGGGCTCGCATCGAGAGCGGTGAGGACGTTGTCGTCGGGGTGAACCGGTTCACCGAGACCGAGCCGAATC
>NZ_CDWTNB010000190.1:0-7507 GCF_977947065.1 Frankia sp. CgJB1 | reverse complement strand
TCCAGGACAGGCTCTCAGGGGCCGTTGACACGGCGAAGCGGAACGACCCGGTAGCCGACGATGTCGGGCAAGGTCTGGGCGTGCTCGTCGGCGAGCCGGGCCGTGGGCCAGCCGGTCAGGGTTTCGACCGGACGCCCATTGGCGTCGAGCACGGAGATCGAATAGTTCGCCGGTGTGTCCCGCACGGGAATCCAGTTCGCTCCGGGCCGGCGGGTCGGCAGGGCCCGGGAGGGGGAGGGTGCCCGCGAGCGGTGGGGCCCGCTCCTCCTCCCGGTATAGGTGGCCGCCTTCCACCCGCCCGGTGATCCGCAGGGAGAACCCGTCAGCGTCACGAATCCTCCCTGGCCTCCGGATGCCGGCCGGCACATCCGCCGGTAAGGACATGACACACTGCGCACCAGATCTGCTGCAGAATGCAGCCGTTTCTTCATGCATGCAGATGACGGCCATGACAGGGCATCGCTTGACAGGAGCGACAAGGCGATGGATCCTCAGAGACAAGCACGGTCACAGTTCGTGACGTATCTTCGAGGCTTGATCGCAGATCGACAGAACGATCACAGTAAGTTGCACCGGAAGACGGGGATCCCGCGCCAAGTAATCGGCGACGCGGCGAACGGCCACCAGCTACCGTCACCCAGAGTCGTCGCAGACCTCAACCGGGAGCTGAAGTCCGACGGCGAACTGATCCGCCTGTGGAAGGAAGCGAAGCTCGAAAAGACAGCAGAAGATCTTGAATACGCCCTGCCGGGACCCGCAGGGTCGACCCGGGAGGCCTTGACAATAGCCGATCATCCTTACCTGGCCGCGCGACTCGCCGCCTACGAAGTTCGAGGACTGGTCGCGCTCGGAGACGAAGCCGGCGCACGAAAAGCGCTCGCGCTCATGCATGACCACGTCGTGGCCAGTCCCCCGCTACCCGGAGCATCACCGTTCGGACCCGTCCACGCCGACCAGTCGACAGCGCGGACTCTCGCCCCTCTCCGGCATGGCGAGGCGGCCGAGGCGATGGCGCGCGCATCGGTCGACGCCTACCAACGAACCGGTGGTGGATTCGAAGACCTCGGGAACGCCATGCTCAACCTCTCCCTGGCGCTGCTACTTCGATCCAAACCCGAGCCGGAGGAGGCTACTCGGCACGCATCGGAAGTGGTCTCGATGTTGAACGCCATCCCGACCTACAGTGTCACAGCCAAGGCCGGAGATATCAGCAAGCATCTTGATCCGTTCGCTGAACTACCCCCAGTCAAAGATCTACGCGAGCAGCTCGGCGCCCGCCCACGGCTCGCCCTCACCCAGTGACCGCACCCGAGATCCCCATCGTTGTCACGGAACGGCTCATCCTTCGCGGCTGGTTCGACGCCGTCATCGACCCGTACGCGGCGATGACGCCGACCCCGAGACCATGCGCTATCTCGATGGTCCGTGCGGGCGGGAGGGGACAGTCCGACTGATCGAACGGGCCCGGGCGCTATGGGAGCGACGCGGACATGGTATGCGGGCCATGACCGACCGTTATACCAACGAGTTCATAGGCCGGGCAGGAACCTTCTACGCCGAGGGCTGGCTCGCCGTCGAGGTCGCTGTCTCTATCCGCCGGGACCGCTGGGGGCAGGGACTTGGCACAGAAGCGATCACAGCATCGCTCAACTTCGGCTTTGATCGGCTGGATGTCGACGAGCTGATCACTATCACATACCAGGAGAACGCGGGGATGAACGCGATCGCGCGCAAGCTTGGGATGACCTTCCGGGAGGTGGCTGACGTCGGCCCATGGAGGGCGAACAACGTCTATGCGATCAGCCGAGCCGAGTGGAACACCCGGCGTGGGGCAACCTCCAGAGCCTGAGCTGCCGGGTACCCATGCCGGAGCCCACGCGAAGGATACGGCGCGGCCGCGCCGGCCGGGCCATCCTGACGGCATGGACGAGGCGCCTGGCAGACCGTGGCCCAACCCGGTAATCGTGCTGCGCTGCAAGAAGCATCGGCGGCCACCGCCACGGTGGGGTGTCCGGCTCACGTTCCGGCCGGTGTCATCCTCCAGGGACTGCCCGGACTGTCGATCGGTGGGCCCGAAGGACTCGTAACGGACGGTTCCCGGATCCGAGAAACACGCAAGAGCCCATCCGCGGGATACCCGCCCAGCGCGTACCCCGCGATTCGGTCCAGTGATGCCTTCGATACCCTGTGCGCCGCGTTGTCGGGGGGTGACGCCCATTCCCCGATGCTGTCTCAACGGGGGTCGGTCATGTCGTACTACGACGATCAAAGGCACCACAGCTACCACGACGGCAGAAGCCAGGGCTACCAGCAGCCTCACCCGGGCGGAGATGGGCCGACCCGCGGCTACGGACCCCCGATGCCGCCACCGCGGCAGGGTCGCGACTGGAAGAAGATCGGCATTATCGGCGGTGTCGCTGTGGTCGCGCTTCTTATCGTCGCCGCGATCGCGAGCCCCAGCTCCACGACCGCCACCCCGACGGCCGCGACCACCGCCGTCCCGGCGGCGACGACAACGGCCATTACGGTCTCCGGCACGGAAGGGGGTATCCCTACCACTGCCGCGCCTGCCGCAACCCAGCCGACGGTCCCCGCGGTGAAGGCGGTCCCTAATGTTGTCGGCATGAACCTGCAAAGCGCGCAGGAGCTTCTTTTCCCGCCCTTGCGGTCGACTTCAATCGACGCGACTGGACGGGGACGCCTTCAGATCATCGACTCGCATTGGAAGGTGGTACGGCAGGAGCCGGCAGCGGGCACCGTGGTGCCGTACTTGACCGACATCAAGCTGTACGTGGTCAAAATCGACGGCTCACTGACTTAAGGCCGGTCGCACCGGTGGTACGCCCCTACTCACCGAGGAACGCTGACGCCCCGGTGTAGCCGGGGGAGGTGATCCCCCGGCGTCTTTCTGATGGCGCTATCAGGGCTTACACGTCGGTTCACACGGAGGAGTTCGTCGCCTGTTTCATCCATGTGATCTTGCATCCGGGTGATCACGAGTACGTGGCGTATGACCGGCGGCTTCCGCCCGAAGCCGTGGCGGAAGCGTTGCCGGAGCGCAGGTCATGGCGGTACCGATTGCCGGGTTCGCGGTAGGCTTGGGGCGGGCGCTGAACCAACTCAGGCATTGGTGCCTGGTGGGGGCGCCGTCAAACCGGTGGTGTTCGGGTGCCAGACCCTGACCAGATCGGCGGCGGGGCAGTGCTCGAAGTAGCCCTGATCGTCATTGACGAAGAACGAGTCCCCGATGCCGAGGTCGAGGACTCCCCAGCCGATGACCGGCTCGTGCCAGGTGATTCCGTCGGCGTGGGGGAACTCGCCCATCTAGCCACCGCCAGGGATGGCGGTAACGATGTGGTCGTCAACGTCGGACGGTATGTCTGGCCGATTCCGGCCGATCGCGGTGACTATCTCGTCGAGGATCTCGTTGGTCCACTTCGCCTGGACCAGGCCTGACTGCGCGATCCGGATCAGAAGGTTGCGCAATGTGTTCGGATAGAGCACGTTGGCGTCGTACACCACCGTGAAGGTCATCGCTCAGTACAGCCCTAGTTCCTGGGTCAGCTCGGTCAGGTTGTCGGCCTCGCGCCGCCGCGCCAGGTCGTCGCGGCTTCTGTACTTGTGGAGGTCGCGAAACTTGATCCGCCAGTGGGTGCCGATCAGATCGGGGTCCGGTCGCCCGGTCGCGCCGTCAACCTGGCCGGGCATCTCTGCCAGGCATCTCTGCCAGCTCCATCAACATTCACGGTTCCCAACTGCATCATCCGAAACAAACGCAACATCTGCAAGCCTTGTGCGCGGGCCGACATCGGCCGCGCCGCGCGGGCTGGACGTCGAGTGCCCGGGCAGCGCCGCGCCCGCCGCCCTGGACAGCCGTCCGGTCGTCCGGGCGAGACATTCGAGTAAACGGCTCGTTGATGTGCTCGGCGTGTACATGCCGTCCCGATCTACCCTCGTGGATGTCCTGCGGCAGCCCGGCACACTGGTGCTACTGTTCCGCGACCTCCGCCCCCGCAGTGAGAGGTCGCGTCGCGGACGCGGTGACTACCAACGTTCGCGAGTTCGGGTCCTCATGATCGCGCGGCGGTCGAATTTGGGGGAGCCAGTCACGGTCCAGGGACCGCAGACCGTGCTCAGGTCCCCCAAATTCGCCGGCAGGGGGCGATCAGATGGAAGTCGACATTGATCGGTGCGGAGATCGGTGCGGGGGCCGGTACGGACGCTAACGGCACGTGGACGATCGCGGCCTGAGTGTGCGTGCCAGCTCGTGCGGATGGGCGCGGTGCGGGTAAGGAGTACGGGTAGGTAGGGACTGCATACCGCTGACGGACGGGATACCGCTCACGGACGGGGAGGCGAGAGATGACGCAGGTGGGAGAACGGGAGGCGCGCAGGGTCGCCGAGGCGGCCCGGGAGGCCGAGTGGCGGCTTCCCTCGTTTGGCAAGGAGCTTTTCCTCGGTCATCTCCGGCTCGATCTGATCTCCCCGCACCCGCGGCCGAAGGAGGGCGACCGGCAGCGGGGGGAGGCGTTCCTGGCCCAGCTCGAGTCGTTCCTGCGGGAGACGGTGGACCCGTTGCAGATCGAGCGGGACGGGCGGCTACCTGGGCAGGTGATCGACGGGCTGCGGCGGATAGGCGCCCTCGGCATGAAGATCCCCGAGGAGTACGGCGGACTCGGGTTGACCACCGTTTACTACAACCGGGCGCTTGAACTGTCCAGCTCGTGGCATGCGAGCCTGCCCACGCTGCTCTCGGCGCACCAGTCGATCGGCGTGGCCGAGCCGGTCCTGGGGTTCGGTACCGAGGAGCAGAAGCGGACGTATCTACCGAAGGTGGCCCGCGAGGAGATCAGCGCGTTCCTGCTGACCGAGCCCGACGTGGGCAGCGACCCGGCCCGGATGAGCAGCCAGGCGGTGCCGGTCGAGGGCGGCGCCGCCTACGAGCTGAGCGGCCGCAAGCTGTGGACCACCAACGGTGTGATCGCCGATCGGCTGGTGGTCATGGCGGTCGTCCCGCGCTCGGCCGGTCGTCGCGGTGGCATCACGTGTTTCATCGTCGATGCCCACGCACCCGGCGTGAAGGTGGAGCACCGCAACGAGTTCATGGGTCTGCGCGGCATCGAGAACGGGGTGACCAGCTTCGAGCGGGTCCGGGTCCCGGCCGCGGACCGCCTCGGGCGGGAAGGCGAGGGGCTCAAGATTGCCCTGACGACGCTGAACACCGGCCGCCTCGCCCTGCCGGCGACCTGTGTGGGCGGCGCCAAGTACGCGCTGCGCATCGCCCGGGAATGGTCGCGGGACCGCGTCCAGTGGGGTCGGCCCATCGGCCAGCACGACGCCATCGCCCAGAAGATCGCGTTCATGGCCGCCACCACGTTCGGGCTGGAGGCGATGCTGGAACTGTCCGGCCTGATGGCCGATGAGGGACGCGGGGACATCCGGATCGAGGCTGCCCTGGCCAAGCTGTATGCCAGCGAGATGGCCTGGCTGATCGCCGACGAGCTGGTCCAGATCCGCGGCGGTCGTGGGTACGAGACCGCCCAGTCCCTGGCCAACCGGGGGGAACGACCGGTACCGGCCGAGCAGATGCTACGCGACCTGCGCATCAACCGGATCTTCGAAGGGTCCACCGAGATCATGCGGTTGCTCATCGCGCGGGAGGCCGTGGACACCCACCTCTCGGTGGCCGGTGACATCATTTCCCCGGACGCGTCGGTCGCGGCGAAGGCCCGCGGCGCCGGACGGGCGGCTGCCTTCTACGGCCGCTGGCTGCCCGGCCTCGCCGTCGGCAGCGGGACGTCGCCGCGATCGTTCCTCGAATTCGGTCGGCTCGGCACGCACCTGCGTTTCGTGGAGCGCTCGGCGCGCAAGCTCGCCCGGTCGACCTTCTACGGGATGGCTCGCTGGCAGGGCGGACTGGAGAAGAAGCAGGCGTTCCTCGGGCGTCTCGTCGACATCGGCGCCGAACTGTTCGCTATCAGCGCGGCGGTCGTGCGGGCCCGGATGCTCGATGAGGAGGGCGAGCCGACTGCGATCGACCTGGCCGACCTGTTCTGCCGGCAGGCGCGACGCCGGGTCGAGGCGTCCTTCGCGGCGCTGTGGCGCAACGACGACGCCCGCAACTACACGGCGGCGCAGGAGGTGCTCGCGGGCCGCTTCAGCTGGGCCGAGTCCGGCGTGATGGACCCGAGCGGCGAAGGGCCGTTCCTTGCCGCGGAGCGGCAGCAGGCGGTCCCGACTCGACCGGCCGTCGACCTGCTCGCCACGGGCTGACCACGCGCGCGCATCGTGTGATCATGCCGGCTGGTGTCAAGGCCTCCCGAAAAGTGAGCTGGCCGCCTTCGCTCACACGGCTGGTCTGGAGGTGACAGTCTGCCATTTTCCGCCAGGAACATCGAAATGGAACAATATCGAGCACCGACTGTTCTCCTGGATCAGCGTCAACTGGGGTGGGCGCCCGCTGACCAGCCACGACGTTGTCGTCAACACGATCGGCGCGACCACCACCCGCACCGGGCTGACCGCTCACGAGCTGGCTGCACCACCCCACACTCACCGGACTGGAAGGCCCTGCCTTCACCGCCCTGCTGGCCAGAGTCGAGCAGTACCTGCTCGATCACCCGCCGGTCAGCCTGCACCACAAACATGCCCGGTACCGCGTCCTGCGCTGCGGTCTCCTGTCGCTGTCTGACCGGCTGCTGGTCACCGTGATCCACACCAACCTGATCGACAAGGGCAACATCAAATTCTGAGGTTATTTTCCGGCAGATCCCTGGGGTCCCCTACCAAGCTGGCACGCTCGCAGACCCGCGGGTCCGGCCCCCGTCGCTGCGCGAGAAGCAGGCGTAAAACGAAGTTTCTATACGTCCTTGATAGGAAATGTCCATCCACCGTTCATTGGAACGTTGTTCCGTGCGGCTAGGTTCGTGAACGTGACGATCAGGCCCAGTGAGACCGGCGTGGCGAGCGTTGCTGACGCGCCACCGACCATGCTCGCATCGCTCAAACTCTGACCGCGGACGCTCTTGAGGAACACTTTTGAGGAACGCTGCTACTGATTCGCCCCACTCTATTTCGACTTCTTATTCACGCAGGAATACTGGAGTAGTCATGACGGCAAGACGGAAAAGACTTGCGACCGCACTTGCGGTACTCTGCGCCGCGGCGCTCGCCGCATGCTCGTCGAATGGGGGTACATCGTCCACATCCCCAGCATCTTCTACATCCGCGGCGGGTAAGTCGATTATCTATGTGGCGCCCGTCCGCAACGGCGCCTACATCTCTGTCGCCTGCGGGGCGCAGGAACAAGCTTCGCGGTACGGGATGAAATTCACCGCGCAATATTCTCCAGAATTCTCGGCCGCTGCGCAGACGCCGCTCCTCAACGCTGCTATTGCGGCGCATCCCGATGTCCTTGTTGTTTCGGCGGCGGACACAAAGGATTTGCATTGAAATAACTTGATTATTCTAAGTCGGATCTACGGGAAGTGAACATGTAGTTCCACTC
>NZ_CDWTNB010000189.1:0-7528 GCF_977947065.1 Frankia sp. CgJB1 | reverse complement strand
AGACCTAGACGGCGCCGAAGCCCACCCGTCGGGTCGTGGTCGCGGCGATCTCTACGTAGGCCAGCGACGCGATCGGCACTATCACCTGCCGGCCCTTGTCGTCGACGAGGGTCAGCACCCCGTTGTCGGCTTTGACCGCCTCATTCACCAGCGCGGCGACAGCCTCCGGGGACTGGCTGCTCTCCAGCACCAGCTCCCGACTGACCTGCCGGACGCCGATCTTGACCTCCACCCGATGACCTCCGCCTTCGTCGGACCTACCGCCGGCGGACGAGAGCCGCCGATCTTGAATCACCGCCCACACTATGGCTTCCGGGACTTCTCGACCGCGGCAGGGGCGGCGTGTTCGCTCCGGGCACACCCGCTCACCCGACAAACGCTCACCCGGTACACCCGGTGCGCCGGACGACGTCAGCCGGCGGGGGGCACCTCCTCGTGCGGCTCCGTGTTCGTGCGCGTGGCATCCCGGTGCTCCTGGCGGGGGTAGCCGCCGATGCCGCGCCAGGCCAGCTCCACCATCGACTCGATGGCCCGTTCCTTTTCCACGGTGGCACCGCGGACCAGCCACCAGCGCGACGCCGTCTCGGCCAGCCCGACCAGCCCGACCGCGAGCAGATCGGCCTCGTCCTGGGGCAGCCCGGTGTCGGCGACGATCGTCGCGGCGATGGCCCGCACGCACTGGGCGAAGGCGGTCTCGATGCGCTGGCGGACCGCGGGCTCGTTGCGCAGGTCCGACTCCAGCACGAGCTGGTGCGCCCCAGAGGGGTCGTTGACGAAGTCGAAGTACGCTCGGATGGACCGGGCGATGCGCGCGTGGTTGTCCGAGGTGGAGGCGAGCGCGTCTTGGACGCTCGTCACCAGCTGGGTGGCGTGCTCGTCGAGCAGCGCGAGATAGAGCTCGAGCTTGCCGGGGAAGTGCTGGTACAGCACCGGTTTGCTGACGCCGGCCCGCTCAGCGATCTCGTCCATCGCCGCCGCGTGGTAGCCCTGGGCGACGAAGACCTCGCGGGCGGCTCCCAGAAGCTGGAAGCGGCGCGCGGTGCGGGGGAGCCGGGGAGCCCTGCCCGGTCGTGTGTCGGGCGGGGCTGGCTCGGCGGTCACCGGCGCACCTCCTGGCTGATGGCGCACCTCCTGGTTGATGCGGTCAACAGTACCCGCGGGGTCCGACCGGCCGGCGTTCGTCGAAACGAAACCAGCCGGCCTGCCCGTCGCTCGCGCGGGGTGGCGCCGGGTCAGCGGTAGTCGTCGTCCTCGTCGGTCTCGACCACGATGCTCTGCTCGACGACGTCGTACTCGTCGGCCTCGACGGGTGGTGCCGAAGGTAGCCAGCACGGCGCCGGGTCGGCCGGACGTATCTCCCGGGCCTGCTCGACGGCGTCGGCGTCGGGCGCCTCGATCGGGAGATCGGATGCCGGAAGGTCGGTGGGTGCTTCCATGGGGACGTCCTCCTGCGCTCGTCGTTACGGCGACCCGCTGGGGCGGGCGCCGGAAATGGACGATCCGAACCTGTCCAGGGTCCGGATCGCGATGTGCCCGGAACGGGTGGTCCTCACGCGCCATCGGCCGGGCCGGCCTCGTCACGGACGTGGCGGTGGTGTCCGTCACTCATCCCACTCCCGGCTCCCGCGCCGTTCCCGGCTCCGTGCCCCGCTCGCACCAGGCTTCCCGTCCTGGGTACGTTCCGCCCTCCTACACATATGGCCCCCGCCGGCCATCGGTGTTCTCCGGCGTGTCTCCAGGGCGGCTGGTGCCCTGGAGATTTTCGCCTGCTGATAGGTTCAAGATTTTCGCCTGTCTGGCTTACTCGTGGGCTTCCGGTGGGACACCATAGGGGTATGTGACGTGAGGGGCGAACATGCGTGCGACCTGGAAGGGCGTGATCTCCTTCGGCCTGGTGTCCATCCCGGTGAGGCTCTACTCGGCGACCCAGGAACGGGATGTCGCGTTTCACCAGGTTAGACGGTCGGATGGGTCTCGTATCCGATACCGGAGAGTGGCGGAGGCCGATGGGGACGAGGTCAACTACGCCGACATTGCCAAGGGCTACGAGCTGCCGGACGGGAAGACCGTCGTACTCACCGACGAGGACTTCGCGAATCTCCCGCTGTCCACCTCCCGGGCGATCGACGTGCTGGAGTTCGTCCCGTTGGAGCAGGTCGACCCGATCTACTTCGCGAAGAGCTATTACGTCGAGCCCGACCGCACCGGCGCCAAACCCTACGTTCTCCTTCGCGACGCGCTGGCCGCCTCGGGCCGTGTCGCGCTGGTGAAGATAGCCCTGCGGCAACGCGAGCAGCTCGCGACGCTCCGGGTGCGTGGCGGCGTCTTCGTCCTGGAGACCATGGTCTGGCCGGACGAGGTGCGGCAACCGGATTTTCCGTTCCTCGAGGAGGACATCGCGGTGCGCCCGCAGGAGCTGTCGGTGGCCGCCTCGCTCATCCACACCCTGGCAGCCGACTTCGACCCCACCAGGTACACCGACAACTACCGTGAGGTCCTGCAGGCCGTGATCGACGCGAAGGTCGCCGGTCGCGAGGTTGTGGCCTCGCCGGGCGGGCTGGCCGGCGAGGCGGTCGGCGACCTCATGGCGGCGCTGCGCGCGAGCATCGCCGCCGCCCGCGCCGGACGGCCCGGCGAAGCGGCCGTGGCTGGTGGTGCGGCCGGGGTCACCGACAAGGCGGCGGCCGGGGTCACCGACAGGGTGCCCGACGGCAAGGGGTCCGACGAGGCGTCCGGTGACGAGGCGTCCGATGGGCTGCGGGGCGGCCGTACCTCTTCGGTCAAGGGTGCCTCGTCGGCCCCGGGCACGAGGTCGACCGCCCGGAAGACGCCGTCCTCGACGAAGAGCACCGCGAAGACGAACGCCACGAAGACGCCGCCCGCCAAGACCTCCGCGGCCAAGACCACCTCCTCGAGGACGGCCTCAAGGACGCCGACCTCGAAGACGCCCCCGACGCGGCGATCCGCCTGAAGACCTGAGGAGCGGTCCCCGTGCGACCTGAGGAGCGGTCCCGGCGCGGGAGCCGGGGGCAGGTGGCGGCAGGGAACAGGTCCGTTAGGTGCCGTGGGGCTGGTTGCCGTGGGGCCGGTGGGTACCGGGCGGTCAGCGACGGAAGGGCGGTCAGCGACGGAAGGCGTCCTTCGCCTTCTCCCCGGCGTTCTTGAGGTCGGCGACGCCGCGTTCTCCCCGGCCCTCCGCCTGCAGGTCCCGGTTCTCGGTGGCCTTGCCGGCCTGTTCCTTGGTCCGCCCGCGGAGCTCCTGCACCTTGTTCCTGACCTTGTCAGTGAAGGACACTGCACTCAACTCCTCACTGTATGTGCGGCGGTTCGGAAGAGGTCTACCCGTGTGGCGGCCGCGGGAACACTCCGGGGACGCCGTGCGCTGCACTGAAGGGCTGACCGTCGCAATGCCCGACATGCACCCGTGATGAGGGACCTCCCGGCGGATGGCCCAAATCCGGCGAGGCCGCGTCGCGCTGTGGCATCGTCGAAGGACGACACCGAACGCGAGGAGCAAGCGTGTCCCTTCCGCCCCTGGTCAACCCCGCCGAGGGGCTGACCGTCGATGAGATCCGCCGGTACTCTCGACATCTGATCATTCCGGATGTCGCCGTGGACGGCCAGAAGCGGCTGAAGAACGCCAGGGTGCTGGCGGTCGGTGCCGGTGGCCTCGGCTCGCCGACGCTGATGTACCTGGCCGCCGCCGGCGTCGGGACGCTGGGCATCGTCGAGTTCGACACCGTCGACGAGTCGAACCTGCAGCGTCAGATCATCCACGGCCAGTCCGACGTCGGCCGCTCGAAGGCGGAGTCGGCCCGCGACTCGGTTCGCAACATCAACCCGTACGTGAACGTCGTCCTGCACGAGACCCGGCTGGACGCCTCCAACGTCATGGAGATCTTCAGCGGATACGACCTCATCGTCGACGGCACGGACAACTTTGCCACCCGCTACCTGGTCAACGACGCCGCGGTGCTGCTCGGCAAGCCCTACGTCTGGGGTTCGATCTACCGCTTCGACGGCCAGGCCAGCGTCTTCTGGGCCAAGCACGGACCGTGCTACCGCTGCCTCTACCCGGAGCCGCCGCCTCCTGGCATGGTCCCCTCCTGCGCCGAGGGCGGGGTGCTGGGTGTGCTGTGCGCCTCCATCGCCTCCATCCAGACCACCGAGGCCATCAAGGTGCTGACCGGGATCGGTGATCCGCTGGTCGGTCGGCTGATGGTGTATGACGCCCTGGAGATGACCTATCGGTCGATCAAGGTCCGCAAGGACCCGGAGTGCCCGTTGTGCGGGAAGAATCCGTCGATCACCGAGCTGATCGACTACGAGGCGTTCTGCGGGGCGGTCTCGGAGGAGGCGCAGTTGGCCGCCGCCGGCTCGACGATCACCGCGGGCGAGCTCAAGAGCTGGCTGGACGCCGACGAGCCGATCGAGCTCGTCGACGTCCGTGAGCCGGCCGAGTGGGAGATCGTCCGGATCCCCGGCGCGCGCCTGATCCCCAAGGGGGACCTGCCCGCGCACCTCTCCGAACTGCCGCAGGACCGTCGGGTGGTCGTCTACTGCAAATCCGGGGTGCGCTCGGCCGACGCGCTCGCCACGCTGAAGGGCGCCGGCTTCTCCTCGGCCGTGCACGTCCAGGGTGGCGTGACCGCGTGGGCGACCCAGGTCGACAAGTCGCTGCCGGTCTACTGAGCGCCGGACGAGCCACGGAGCCTGGACGAGCCACGGGGAGCCTGGATGAGCGGGCCCGGCGTGACGCGCCGCCGGCGAGCCTCTCCGCCGGGTTCGGTACCCGGATCTCGCTCGGCGGCGCGCCGGGTCCGCACGCCCTCGAGGTGCTGGACGCGGTGGCGCGCATCCCGCCGGGCAAGGTGATGACCTATGGCGACGTGGCCGAGTACGTCGGCGCCGGGTCGGGGCGCACGGTCGGAGCCGTGCTGTCCCGATTCGGCGACGAGGTGCCCTGGCACCGGGTGATCCGGGCGACCGGGGAACCGAACCCGGCCGCACCGGTCGAGGCCCTGCGCCGGCTCGTCGCCGACCGGACGCCGCTGCGCCCCGGAGGCGACCGGGTCGATCTCGCCGCGGCCCGGTGGGACGGTTCTCCGGCCTGACCGCCCGCGGGCCCGGTCAGCGGGCGGCCATGTCGCCGTCGGCCAGATAGACGCTGCCCGTGACCAGGGAGGCCCGGTCGGACAGCAGGAAGACGACGACCTCGGCCACCTCGTCGACCGTGCCCAGTCGGTTGATCGGCGAGAACAGCGCGGCTCCGCGCCGCGGCCGGCCGTTGGCGTGCAGCAGCGGGGTGTCCACGAAGCCCGGCGCCACCGCGTTCACCCGGATGCCGCGGATGGCGTAGTCCAGGGCGGCCGTCTTGGTCAGCCCGATGACCCCGTGCTTCGCGGCGACGTAGGGCGCCGACCCGGCGAACCCGACCACCCCGAGCACCGAGGCCATGTTGACGATCGAGCCTCCGCCGTTGCGCAGCATCGCCGTGATCTCGGCCCGCATGCTGTAGAAGACGCCGGAGAGGTTGACGTCCAGCACCCGCTGCCAGTCCTGCGCCGGGGTGTTCTCCACCGGCTCGCGCCCCGCGCTCACTCCCGCGTTGTTCACTGCCAGGTCCAGCCGTCCGAAGGTGCCGACGGTGACCTGGATGGCGCGTTCGAGCGAGTCGGGATCGGTGACGTCCGCCTCCAGGGCGAGCGCCTCCCCGCCACCGTCCTCGATCGTCGCCACCACCTCCTTGACAGCGTGCGCGTCGAGGTCGGTGGCGACGACCCGGGCGCCCGCTCTCGCCAGTCGGCGGGCGCAGGCGGCGCCGATGCCGGATCCCGCCCCGGTCAGGAGCGCGACCTTGTCGCTGCACTCGGTCATGACTGAGGACACTGCCATGTCCTGACGCGCACGCGTGAGAGGTCCCCCGAGTGTCCGGTCCCCCGAGTGTCCCGGTGATGACCGAGTGTCCCGGTCGTCGACACACCGCGGTCCCACCGCCGACCCGCTACGGACGCCGACCCGCCGCGGGGCCGGCGGAGTTGGCGGAGTTGTCGGACCCACGTGATGTGCTTTGCCCGTGGTCGTCCTTCCTGCCCCCGCACCCGCCGCCCCGCGTCCCGGCTACCGGCTGGTCGCCGCCCCGGTCGCGCCGCCGCGCCCGCTCGTCCTGGATGCGGCGCAGCGCGCGGTGGTTGAGCACGGCGGCGGGCCGCTGCTGGTGCTCGCCGGGCCCGGCACCGGGAAGACGGCCACGCTCGTCGAGGCGGTCGCCGCGCGGATCGAAGCCGGGGCGGATCCGCGGTCGATCCTGGTCCTCACCTTCAGCCGGCGAGCTGCCGGCGAGCTGCGGGAGCGGATCATCGCACGGCTCGGTGCCGAGGGCGGGGCCGGCGGAGGTCCCGGGGCGTGGACGTTCCACGCCTGGTGCCTGGCGCTGCTGCGCGCGCACGAGCGGCCGGCCCCGCCGGGCGGGCTCCGGCTGCTGTCCGGCCCGGAGCAGGACAGTCGGCTGCGCGATCTCATTGAGGGTTCCCGCGAGGACGGCCGGCCGGTCTGGCCCGAGCCGCTCGTGGGTTGCCTGCGCACCTGCGGTTTCACCGAGGAGGTGCGGGCGCTGCTGGCCCGCGCCCGCGAGGTCGGGCTCGAACCGGTCGCGCTGGTGCAGCTCGCCCGGCGTACCGGCCGCCCGGACTGGGCCGCCCTCGCCGAGTTCTACGAGATGTACCTCGACGTGTTCGGGTTCGAGGGGGCGGTCGACTACACCGATCTCGTCCACCGGGCCGTGGTCGTCGCCGAGAGTGCCGAGGGGGGCGCCTGGCTGCGTGGGCGCTACCGGCACGTCTTCGTCGACGAGTACCAGGACACCGATCCGGCTCAGGAACGCCTGCTGGGGGCGGTGGCCGGCGGTGGTGGCAACCTCGTCGTGCTGGGCGACCCGGACCAGTCGATCTACGCCTTCCGGGGGGCCGAGGTCGCCGGCTTGCTGGGCTTCCCGGCCCGGTTCCCCCGCCTTGACGGCGAGCCGGCGCCGATCGTCGCGCTGCGGCGCTGCCGGCGGATGGCCCCGGCCCCGCTGGCGGCGAGCCGGCACGTGGCCCGGCGGATCCCGGCCGCCGGGCTTCCGGCGGCCGCGATCCGGGCACACCGTGACCTCGTCGGGCGCGTCGACGCCGACGCCGGCCAGGTGCAGGCCCGCACGTTCCCGGGCGCTGGCGCGGAGGCCGAGTCGGTGGCCGACCTGCTCCGTCGCGAGCATCTGGAGAACGGCGTCGCCTGGGACGCGATGGCGGTCCTGGTCCGCGCGGCCGAGCGGATCGGCCGGTTGCGCCGCGTGCTGGCCGCCGCCGGCGTTCCGGTCAGCGTCGACGGTGACGACCTGCCGGTCGCCCAGGAGCCGGCCGCCGCCCTGCTCCTGCTGGCGCTGCGCTGCGCGGAGGATCCGGCCGGGGCGCTCACCGTCGACGCGGCGCGCACCCTGCTCACCTCGCCGCTCGGTGGAGCGGACCCGGCCGGGCTGCGGGCGCTGGGC
>NZ_CDWTNB010000188.1:0-7531 GCF_977947065.1 Frankia sp. CgJB1 | reverse complement strand
GTGCTGACCCAGCGGCTGCGGCAGATGGAACGCGACGGGCTCGTGGTCCGTACCTACCACCCGGAAATCCCGCCCCGGGTGGAGTACGAGATCAGCGAACTCGGCGAGAGCCTCGCCCCCGTCTTCGCCGCTCTCACCCAGTGGTCCGAGCAACACCTTCTATCCGTGCAACGAGCACGCGCGGCGTACTCCGGGCCACTGCCACGCTGAGCTCGACCACGCTCCCCACGCACCAGCTACGCACGCACCAGCTACGACTGTCTGTGGAACACGTGACATGACCGGGTGACGCACGCCACGTCCACGGCAACGCCGAGTCGGCGGTAATCGTCATCGTCGTGGGTCGCCCTGGCGGACGCCCGCCGCCGGGTAGCTGGTGGTCAATGTTCCCTTGATGCCGTTGCGGGCGACGTTCGAGCGGCAGATCCGGCGGACCCGCTCGGGGGAGTCGGGTCAGGTGGCGGAGTCCGGGGACCTGGGAGAACCGGGACGACCGGGAGACCCCGGGAACTCGCGGGAGCGGGCGTCGGGCCGCCCTGGGTGCGGCCGTCGAAGGCGGCGAGCCCGGCGAGCCAGTTGCCGGCTAGGCGGTGTGGAGGGGGACGCTCGCGCTGGCCGTGAACGCCGCGCAGACCTGCTCGTCCAGGCCGAACAGGGCGGCCGACAGGTGCTGGCGACTCACGAACAGCGGCGCCATGCCGATCAGCGTGGTGACCCGGCGGCCGGCCACCGTGTACGGGCCCACCATCGTCCCCAGGTTGCTCGTGACCAGAGCGGCGCCCGTCGGGCGGGCCGCGACGGCGACGATCTGCGCGAACACACGGGGCGATGTGGTGTGCGGCATTCCGTCCAGAAGCTTCCGTTCGACCACGCCGAACCCGCCCTGTGCCTTGACGCGTCGGGTCTGCTCGGCGATCTGGGCGAGCCGCCGCCAGGGATCGGCCTCGGTGCAGGGCAGCGGCACTCGTATGCCCAGGGTGAAATTGGAAAGGATCTCCTATTCGTCCGGGGTGCGCACGTTGATCGGCATCGCCGTGTGGATGGCACGCTGACGAGAGAGGCGGGGGGAAGAGACGGCGTGCGCGGCCGGACCCGTCGGCCGTCGTGGGTGTCCATTCCGGCAGGGACCAGGTGCGCAGGACGCCGGCGACCGCCGCGAGGTAGACGTCGTTGACCGTGACGCCCTCGCGTCGGGCGATCCGACGCAGCCGCTCCAGCTCGGTCACCGCCCAGGTGTGCCGCGCCGCGCCGCGAGGGTCAGGGCCGGGTCGTCGACACAGAGCACCACGCCCCCTCCAGGAACTCTCCGGGATTCTGCAGAGTGAAATGGAAGAACGCTCGATCGCCGGTGGTCAGCGGCCTGGTCCGCGGCCCGCACTCGGCGACATTTGTGGATACATAGGTCATGCCGTTTCCTCTCGACGACATCCACGCCAGGGTGGACCAGGAACGGTCGGTTCGTTCAAGATGCTTCTGTTTCCGCCTCTTGGGGTAGAAGCATTCCCTCGCTTTATACGAAAACCGTCCGTGCCCGGTGGGAAGTGAGCATTTTCAAGGTTGTTTTGCGTGAATCGAGGGAATGTTCTGTCTCACGCGTTTGAGGGAACGGCCGGCGGGCCACCCGGAGGCCGGAAGTTGTCCGGCTACTGTCCGTCCGGACACGAGAAACAGAGAAGTCCTCGGTAGATCACAGGGTGTCTAATCATGTGGCCTTGACCGAGGACTTCCACTGCTGACCTACCCTGGCGTCATCACCGTGTCCGAGCCGACCCTGGAGTTCCTGGCCACGCTGCTGGCCGACGACCGCGACCGGCCTCGGACCTGGCGCGAGCTGTCCCCTCGCGACCAGGCGCTGCGCGTGCTCGCGCACCTGCGCAACGGCGACACCCACGAACACCTGGCCGCCGGCTTCCAGGCCAGCGTCGGCACGGCCCGCACCTATGTCCGGGAGGCCGTCGAGCTGCTCGCCAGGCGCGGGCGCAGCCTGCTCGCGGCCGTCTGGACGTTCGCCTGGACCTGGAGCAACTTCCAGGGCCTGATGGACCTGTAGGGCCGGATGATCTGGATCTCCGACGGGCTGCCCGGCTCGACCCACGACCTCACCGCAGCCCGGGCCCACGACGCCCTCCGTGTGATCAACCGCGCGGAGACGATCTACCTCTACGCGGACAAGGGCTACGCCGGCGGCGAGAGCGGCCTGCTCCTCGTTCCCCGCAAGAAGCCCGCGAACAGCGAGCTGCCCGACGACATCAAGGAAAGCAACCGCGCCCGCGCGGCTACCCGCGCACCCGGTGAGCGTGGCTTCGCGGTCCTGAAGAACTGGCGCGTCTTCAGCCGCTTCCGCGGCCGCCCACGCCGGGTCGGCGCATTCACCCAAACCGTCTTCGTCCTGAAGCCGGAAGAGATCTAGAAAAACCGACTTTGAAAATGCTAATTGATCTAACTACAGGTATCGAGGTTCACACCGTTTTTGCCAGCAAGCGACCGTCTCTCCGGGGCGCCGCGATCGCCCGGCCGTGGCTTCTCGATCATGTCATCCTTACCTGAACTCGACGCGGTTGCCGGCAGAGCGACACATTCATCTCACGGTTGCGTGTGTTACGGGATCATTTTGCTGGTAAAGGCGGCGCAATACGGTGTGCTGCATGGTCACACCAGTCGCGGTGCGCCCGACCTCGTTTCCGGTAGTTGCGGCCCCGGGGAGATGGTATCTCTGGCCGGCGTGGGTGCGGTGGGCGTGAGCCTCGTGGTGGCCACCGGCGTCTCGGCACGGTCGACGCCTCGGTCATTGCGTGTGCGGAGCGCCTCGGTATCGACGAGGTCGCAACGGTTGACCGGCGCCATTTCATCGTCGTCAAGGCACGCCGGACACTTGGCCTCCTGCCCTGACTTAAAGGTGATAGACGTCTCGCCGATGCCGAATGGAGTGGATCTCTACCAGGTGTTTGGCCGCGTCGATCCGGTAGATGATGCGGTAGGTTCCGCGGCGCGCCGAGTAGAAGCCGTCGAAGGGCTCGTCCAACGGCTTCCCGACCCGGTAAGGGTTCATGGCGATCGCTCGTTGGATCGTCTCCAGTGCGGCGGCCGCGACCTCCAGGGGCAGGTCCTCGTGGAGGTTTCTCCGTGCCCTGCGCGACAGCGCGACCTCGTAGGGTGCGCCGCTGGCGGCCATCACCCGTCCCCGGCCCGCCGCTGCTCCAGTTCGGCCACGACCTCGCCCAAGGCGAAGGTGTCACCCGCGGCGAAGTCGTCCCGCGACTGCCGCAAATCCGCGAGAGCCTCGCCGTCTGACAGGAGGTCGAGGGTCTCGCGCATCGACTCGTACTCGGCAACGGAGATCAGCATCACATCCGCGCGTCCGTTGCGCGTGATCGTGAAGTGATCATGTTCTCTGGCTACCCGCTCGGCCAGCTCGGCAATCCGGGCCTTCGCCTCGGTGATCGGTATGGTCTCCATGAGGGTCATTATAAGGACCGGTCGCTATTCTGGTCATGCTGGTGGCTGTCTAACTTCGGGCCGATCATCCAGCGCGCTCTCGTCGACTGTCTACGAGATTGGGATCGCTTCAGCACCCGCGACCTTGCGAAGGGCGCCCTACGCGGCATTCTGAATGACGTCGGCCTGACGATCGACGAACTCGCCCCGTAGCGGCCACCCCCGACGACGGCGCGGCTCCTGAACGACCATCCGCTGCCGCCCGCGGGTCGGACATCCGCATGCCCGTGGTCGATTGACTGCTGGGTCCGGGTCACCTGGGCATCAGGCTGGCCGCGGCCGTGGCGCCGAGTCCCCAGCAGGCCTCTCGTGTCGCGACGTCCACCTCGCCGACGATCGACAGTGGCGCGTGCAGGCGCTTTCACTTCAGCCCGGTGGCGATGGTTTCCACGCCGCGGATCGCGCCGGCCGTATCGCTGTTGCCGTGGACGTAGAGGGCGTACGGGCGGCCGACTGTCGCTTCCAGCACGGGATAGTAGAGCTGGTCGCAGAAATGCGCCGAACCCTGGTCACGGGGCTATCACCCATCGTTATCAATGGATCAGCCCTGGACCGACCGGATGGGGCGCAGGCGCGCCAGCCAGCTACGGCATCAGGGGCGCAGCGGTCGTCGCGCCCGGCTCCCAGCCCACTCGCTGAAAGGGTCCAGCGGGCGTAGCGGCGTAGCGGGCGGTGGCGATGATCGGGCCAGCCGTCCGGACCGAGAAGAACCGGGCCGGAGCGTACCCCGCCGACGCGTTCCTATCGGAATTGCTGGCCTTGCTCGGCGGTCCGGCATTGGCCAATCACAAGGACGTGACCCGTCTGCCGATACCCTCCTGGTCGAGACGGACTCCCACCGCGGAGTTGACGATCGTGTCAATCATTTCGTCACGCCGGCGCCCCAGACTCACCCGAACTCCGAGATCTCGGCCGATCCGCTGGAGGATCTGCTTGTTCCTGGCGATCCTCTCAAGGAACATGTGCGCCTCCTCTCGGCTACCCATCTCATCGAGGCGTTGGCGTACGGACGCGGAGTCAGGTTGACCAGCCATGACTGTCGATCCGTCCTTGATCGTGCCGATCCTCCCCCGCGGCACGCTTTCGGGCGCCGGCGGACTGGTGGTCCGTTCCCCGGCTACGTCGGCGCCGAAGACCGGCCGGTCAGGCGCTCGCTGCACCGTGAGGACGAGCCGGCCAGCAGCTAGATCAACCACGGTCTGATCATCGAAACTCCGGATGAGCGCCGAGACCCTCTCCAGCACTGCGAGGACGGACGTCATTCCTTCAGCCATCAGATTACGGTCCAATCCTGCTTTCGAATTCGTCGACTAAAGCATGGATTTCTGCCGCTATGTCGGGACATAGTCCGAACACCGCTGGCAGGAGCCTGTCGACATCCGTCTGGAAATCCAGGCTCTCGCGCATCATCGCAGTAAATGTAGGGAAGAGGCGGCGAACCTCGTCGATAACCCGCTGGCTCGAGGGGGTGGGCCCGGGCCCCCACCCCCATTCCTTACTCGAGTGAACACAACACCTAGAAAGGCAGGCGCCAGGTCTTCCACTCGGTTCTCGCCGGAGGGAGACCATCCAAGGATCTCGAAGTTATTCTTCTTGAAGTCGGTAAGTCTTTCGGTCAGATGGCGGATACCGAAGGTAGCCAGCCTCTCCGGCTGCGCAGGGACCAGAATCCCTTCGCTGGCCACGATCGCAGATCGAGTGAGTATCTCAAAATCCGGCCGGCAGTCGATAAGCACGTAGTCGAATCCCTCACGGCGGAGCAGCCGTAGGCCATCGGCCAGTCGCATCACTACTCGGCGGTGACGATCCTGATAGCGGCGTGAACTGGGGTCACCGAGTTCTACACCGAGCCTGGCAGCAACGCTCTCAAGCTTCGGGGCAGAAGCCACAATTGCAAGCTCACCGCCGTTTCTCCTGGTATGCGCCCGAACTTCCTACGGCCAGGAAACGTACCGCATGAGGTTTGGCCCGGCCCCTCGACGACCAGCTGCCATGTACCAGTCCGCGACGGTTCGCCGGTTAATCTGTCGCTCGACGTCCGCCGGCCGATAGAAGGAGTGCGTCAGGCTGGCCTGAAAGTCCAGGTCGAGCAGGAGAACACGACGTCCTCGACGCGCAAGCTCCGCACCGACGTTGGCCGTCAGAGTCGTCTTCCCGACACCGCCCTTGGAGTTGACCACGGTAGCGACCTGCATCATCAAACCCCGCGGACATTGGATGCGCGACGGCGTTCGGTCGGCCGCAACTGGACCAAGCCGCTTCCCCGCCAATCCTGTGAGATCACAACGGAAAATCACCCCCATCTCCACAGCATGCCATCCGCCTGCGCCACATTCAGGAGAACGCCATGAATCGCGCCTGTGGTCGCACCCGATGACCATTCTGGGCTAAGCCGCCCTGAGCAGATCTGACCAGCAGGTTCGAACCGAGCCGGCCTACGCGGCTCCGTCGGATCGGCCCTGAGGTGCGACGACTTCGCCAGTGTGTCGATGGTGGTAACCTGTGCGGCAGCTTGGCCACTTGGGCTGGTCGACTCGGTGAAGGCTCCGGCCACCCGCGCTGGACGGTCCCACTTGGCGGCCTGCCCTGAGTTCTTACTGACTCGGCAACATGTCGCACGGCTTTTCGAGGGGGTGACCGAGCTGGCTGAGCAAGCTGGCGACGACAGCGACTCCGAGGACCTGCGCGACGACGACAGGGCCGAGCTCCAGGAGGTGGACCCCGACCCTCCGCAGATCAGCTACAGCGGCACCGACTTCGACGTCGAGGGTCTGGTCCGTCGACACGATCGGGGCGACATAATAGTACCGTCCTTTGGCAATGATGATCCCGGCATCGAGACAGCCGGCTTCCAGCGCGAGTTCGTCTGGAAGCGTTCGCAGATGGACCGTTTCATCGAGTCCCTACTGCTCGGATACCCCATTCCGGGTATATTCCTTGTCCAACAACAGGACCGCCGCTATCTCGTTCTTGATGGGCAGCAGCGAATAAAGACCCTGAGCCTCTTCTATAATGGCAGCATCAACGGGCGCGAGTTCGCACTTCAGAACGTGGCCGCCAGATTCCAGGGGCTGACCTATCAAACTTTTTCACCCGAACAGCGCCGCACGCTCGACAATACCTTCATCCAGGCGACAATAGTCAAAACTGACGGCACCCGCGAGTCACTCGACGGCGTTTACCAGATCTTCGAGCGGCTGAACTCGGGCGGTACGCAGCTCACGCCGCACGAGATTCGCGTGGCACTCTATGCAGGCGAGTTCATCAAGTTCCTCACCGCTCTGAACGAGAACCCGTCGTGGCGCGCTCTCTACGGGCCGCCATCACCACGGCTACGCGATCAGGAGATCGTGCTCAGATTCATCGCCCTCTACGTGTCACCGGGTAGTTATAAACGCCCTCTCAAGAAATACCTGAACGATTTTGTTGGCGCTCACCGCCGACTGAACGAGCTGGACGCCAAGCTGATCGAAAAACGATTCGACAGGGCAGCGCAGCTTGTGTTGGAGGAGGCCGGAAGAAGCGCCATTCGCGGCCGGGGGCGTCAGCTCAATGCGGCTCTCACCGAGGCGCTTTTGGTAGGACTGGCCCGTAGGCTTGATGCCGGTAGCGAACCGACAGCAGCTGAGGTCAGCCGCGCCATCGACGCGCTTCTCAACGAACCTGACCTGGATTACGTGACCACGCGCGCAACGGCTGACGAGGAGAGCGTACGGATGCGTCTGGCGCTGGCGACGAGAGCTTTCTCCCGCATCTGACATGAGCAGGCGAGAACGCGCCGAGGTCTGGCCGCCGACTGAGACCAGAATTATTTTAGACCGCCTGTCCGAGCTAGCTGTACTGGTACAAGATCAGGAAAGAGTTGCGGATAATCAAGAGGTCGTTTCCTGGCTTGCGCGACTGCTGGTGATCCGAAGCTGCGGATATCTAGAGCAGACCGTGGCGGGGACATTCCGCGCGTACACCAGCAGGCTGTCCTACGGCCACGTCAGGAACTTCTCGCTTGGCTGGTTGGAGCGGACGCAGAACCCAATGC
>NZ_CDWTNB010000187.1:0-7691 GCF_977947065.1 Frankia sp. CgJB1 | reverse complement strand
CCGGGAAAACCGCATCCCAGGCCAGGACCCGGGATCGGGAAACGGCCACCACCGGATTCCGGTGGTGGCCGTTTCGGCATTGCCGGACGGACCAGGGATCGGATCATTTCATCGAGTCTTCAACGGAGATGTCCGGCTACGAGAACAGGTTTATGGTGACCGACTCTCCACTGAACGGTCTCTGGAGGGGGAAGGTACGGCCGTAGTTGTCCGAGTTGTCGGAACACTGGACGCTGAAGGTGGCGCTTGTGCCGGCCACCGGAACCTGCTGGAGGCTCAGGCTGTAGAAGCCGCCGGCGCCGACGCCGGACGAGTCGAACTCGCCGGCCGTCGTGCGGACCGCCACGCCCACCGCGGCGCTGGCCGGGCACCTGGCGACGCTGCCGATCAAGACGTTCGAACTGTTCAGATCCGCGCTCGCGGGAAGGGCCGATGCCAGCGTCAGCGCGCCGGCGGCTCCGGCCGAGGCGAGGAGACCCACGGTCTTACGCATTCTCATGACGAAATAACCTCTCTCAACAGATGCGACATCTTGCCCGCCGAGGGAAGGTTACCCGACTCCGGAAACGTTATTTGCCGCCGTCGCCATTTTTTGCGCCGAGACCTTTTCAGTTTTATCGGCAACTTTCCGGGTAGCCGGGGCAGAATGCCGGGAGAGAGCTGTTGATGGGCTCTCTCGAATTCCGGAAAACGAGGCACGATAGTCGCCGGTTTCCACTGGAATATCGCCGTCCAAGCCATCCTCCCCAGCCGATATGTCTAATTATATGGATGGCTATCTGGACGGCCTTGTCCCGGCCGGGAAACGGCTCGTCCCGGGCCGGGAAACGGGCCGGCGCGCCTGGCTGGCACCTCAGCCCGGGCCGGGTGAGATAGCCGGCCGGGTCAGCGGGCCGGCAGCAGCAGCACGAGGTCGTCGCGGTGGACGATCTCACGTTCGTACGACGGTCCGAGTTCCATGGCGAGGTCGGCCGTCGAACGCCCGAGCATCACGGGCAGCTCCGCCGCGTCGAAGGCAACGAGCCCCCGCGCCACGGACCGCCCGTCGGGGTCGACCAGGTCCACCGGGTCCCCGGCGGCGAAGTCCCCCTCCACGCCGGTTATCCCGGCGGGCAGCAACGACGCCCGCCGCCGTACCACCGCGGCCACCGCCCCGGAGTCCAAGTGCAGCCGGCCCTCGGGGGCGGTCGCGTGCGCCAGCCAGAGCAGGCGGGAGGCCCGACGCGGCCCGGTGGAGTGGAAGACGGTGCCGACCTCGTCCCCCCGCAGCACCGGTGCGGCGTTCGCGGCCGAAGTAATGATCGCCGTAACGCCGCCGGAGGCCGCCATCCGGGCTGCCTCGATCTTGGTGGCCATCCCGCCGACCCCGACACCGGCGGTGCCCGTGCCCCGGGCGGTCAGCCCGTCCAGGTCGGTGTCCGAACGCACCTCGCGCACCATGGTCGCCGGGCCCAGCCGGGGGTTGGCGTCGTACAGGCCGTCCACGTCAGACAGGAGCACCAGCAGGTCCGCCGACACGAGATGGGCGACGATCGCGGCGAGCCGGTCGTTGTCGCCGACCCGGATCTCCTGGGTAGCCACCGCGTCGTTCTCGTTGATGATCGGGATGACGTCGAGCTCGAGCAGCCGGTCGAGCGCGGTCCGGGCGTTGCGGTAGTGGGTGCGGCGGATCACGTCGGTCGCCGTCAGCAGCACCTGGCCGACCTGGTGACCGGCCCGTCCGAACGCCGCCGCGTAGCTGTGTACGAGCGAGCTTTGGCCGACGCTCGCCGCCGCCTGCTGGGTGGCGAGGTCACGCGGCCGCCGGGCCAGGCCGAGCGGGGCGAGACCCGCGGCGATGGCCCCGGAGGACACCAGCACCAGTTGTTGTCCGGCCCGGGGCAGCACCGCGGCCACCAGCGCCTCGAGCCGGTCGGCGTCCAGACCGCCGACGGCCGTCGTCAGCGAGGACGAACCGACCTTAACGACGACCCGGCGCGCGTCGGTCACGAACGGACGCACGCCTTCATCCTTCTTCTTCTCCTTGTACCGCCGGTTCTCCTCGTACCGCCGGGTCGACGGCGACGGCGGCGACGGCGACGGCGGCGCGGCGAGCCATCCGTTCGGCCCGGGTCAACCGCACCGAGGCCCGCAACCGGTCGTCGGTCCCGCGCGGCCCGAGGGACACTGGGGAACCCGTGTCCCCACCTCGGCCGGGTGACGGTGCCGCACCGGAGGCCGCGGTGCCGGCCGGCCCGCAACCACCCAGACCGGTCTCGGCGAGCCCGTCGCCATCCGGCTGATCATCGCCGCCCAGCCCGCCGTTACCCAGCCCGCCGCCGCTCAGCGTCGGCTCCCAGTCGAACGTGACCTCGCCGATGGTCACCTCCACTCCCGCGATGGCGCCGAGGCGGGCGAGCTCCTTCTCCACGCCGAGGCGGGCGAGCCGGTCGGCGAGAAAGCCGATCGCCTCGTCGTTGGTGAAGTCGGTCTGCCGCACCCAGCGCTCGGGCTTCGACCCGGTGATCAGGAAACCGTCGCCGAGGGGGCGCACCGTGAAGTCGGGCTCGTTCACCGCGCGGGGACGCAGCACGATGCGGGTCGCCGCCCGGGCCGGCGCGGCCGCCCGGTGCTGGGCGACGATGTCGGCCAGGGCCAGGGACAGCGCGTGCACGCCACGTCGGGTCGCGGTACTCACCGCGAAGACCGCGAGGTCACGGGCTCGCAGCTCGGGGGCGACGAGCTCCGCGAGCTCCGCGGCGTCCGGAATGTCGATCTTGTTGAGGACGACCAGCCGGGGACGGTCAGACAGATCGGCGGAGTAGGCGGCGAGCTCGGCCTCGATGACGTCGAGGTCGGCCATCGGATCACGGCCCGGTTCCAGGGTGGCGCAGTCCAGCACATGCACGATCACCGAGCAGCGTTCGATGTGCCGGAGGAACTCCAAGCCCAGCCCGCGTCCCTCGCTGGCGCCCGGTATCAGGCCGGGGACGTCCGCGACCGTGTAGGGTGGATGATCACCCGCCTGCGCCACACCGAGATTGGGCACCAGCGTGGTGAAGGGATAGTCGGCGATCTTCGGCTTGGCCGCGCTGAGCACCGACACCAGGGAGGACTTGCCGGAGCTGGGAAAACCGACGAGCGCGACGTCGGCCACGGTCTTGAGTTCCAGCACGGCGTCGAGCTGCTCGCCGGGCTCGCCGAGTTCGGCGAACCCGGGGGCCTTGCGGCGGGCCGACGCGAGCGCCGCGTTGCCCCGCCCCCCACGGCCTCCGCGGGCCAGTACGAACGCGCTGCCCGGTCCGACCAGGTCGATGATCTGCTCGCCGTCCTCCGTCAGCACGACGGTCCCGTCCGGCACCGGGAGGACGAGGTCCGCACCGTCCGCTCCGTGCCGGTTCGACCCCTGGCCGGGGCGTCCCCGGGAGGCGCGCTGATGCGGATGGAAGTGGAAGTCGAGCAGGGTGGTCACGCTCGGGTCCACCACGAGGCGGACGTCACCACCCCGGCCGCCGTCACCGCCGTCCGGCCCGCCCAGCGGCTTGAACTTCTCCCGGTGGATGGAGGCACAGCCATGACCGCCGTCCCCGGCCGCCGCGTGCAGCACCACCCGGTCGACGAACGTCGGCATCACCGCCTCCTCTCCACATCCCTCCCCGCGAGTCCCTCCCTGCGAGAGACGCACCAAAGCCGCGCAACCACGCTCGGCAGGGCGGTGGTACGCGCGGCTGCTGGCTCACCGGTGATCGCCGAGATCGCCACCTGACGGCGGCCCAGGCCACGCTGTCGAACCGACAGCGTGGCCTTGACGACCAGATCAGGCGGGTACCGCCGCCTCGGCCACCACATTCACGACCCGACGGCCCCGCCGGTGACCGAACTGCACGTGCCCGGGCGAGAGCGCGAACAGCGTGTCGTCCTTACCGCGCCCGACCAGCTCACCCGGGTGGAAATGGGTCCCACGCTGACGAACGATGATCTCGCCGGCCTTCACGTACTGACCGCCGAAGCGCTTCACGCCCAGCCGCTGCGCGCTCGAATCCCGCCCGTTGCGCGAGGAACTCGCGCCCTTCTTGTGCGCCATCCCGCTCAGGCCTTCCCGGTCTCGATGCCGGTCACCTTGAGACGCGTCAGCTTCTGGCGGTGACCCTGGCGCTTATGGTAGCCGGTCTTGTTCTTGAACTTGTGGATCCGGATCTTCGGACCCTTGACGACGCCGACGACCTCGGCGGTGACCGCGACGGACGCGAGAGCGTCAGCGTCGTGGGTGACCGACTCGCCATCGACGAGCAGGAGCGCCGGAAGGTTCACGGCCGCGCCCGGCTCTCCGGGAAGGAGCTCGACGTCGACGACATCGCCGACGGCGACCCTGTGCTGCTTGCCGCCGCTGGCAACGACCGCGTACACCAGATCTCCCTGCTGTTGTTATGCCTCTGTGACCGCACGGAACCCGGAACGGCGTTCCCCACGGAGCTTTGGGTGCGCATGAGCCGCGATCGACCGGAACGCGGCCGATCGGCGGTCATCCAGCGAGCATTGCCCGATAGCGAGCATCGCTCAGTCCGGATGAGCATGCGGACTCCACCTTACAGGTCATCCGGAGTGGGGCGAAGGACCGCCCGCCGCATACCGCCCATTCCGTCCCGCGCATCCCCCGCATGGCAGTCACGCATCCCGCACGCGACGGGGCCCCGCCGGGCGGATCTCATCGCGGCTCCTCGCCCCGCTCATCCGGGTCATATCCAGGGATGACCCGGACGGGCCATGGTGTAGGCCGCCGAGGAGGGAGAAGCATGGAACGTCCACATGGCGGAGTTCCACGATGGATCGTGAAGCTTCGACGCCGGGAATGAGATCGCGTCGGGGGTGACGAGGATGTACTGGCAGCTGGTGGTCTGGGCCGCAGGAGCCGGTACCGCCGTCGCTCTGGCCGTCGTCTGCCGCCCGGCGGCCACCGCCGCCCGTCGTTATGGCTCGGTTCCCGGCACGGTCCCCGCCGCGACGGGCGCGCTGACCGTGCTGGTCGTCGTCGGTCTCACTCTCACGGCCTTCGCCGGCCTACCGCCCTGGGCAGGCGCCTGTTGGACGCTGGGCACCGCGGCCGCGGCCGGATGGATCGCGCTGCGCCGACGGGGTCCATCCGCTTGGGGGTTGCCCGATTCCAGGACGGCAGGCCGGCCGCCCGGTGATCTCGAGGCGGGAGACGCAGGAGACGCGGCCGACCCCGCCGATGCGGCCTACACGGCCGACGAGCCGGTCCTACGCGGTCGGATGAGCCCGAGCCTCGCCGATCAGGACGATCTGGTGCAGTCGCTGACCATCGCCTCCTATGCCCTGCAGATGGGCGATCCAGGACGGGCCCGTCAGGCAGTCGAGGTAGCCCTGTCCCGTTCCCGGACCACCCTCGATCTGCTGCTGCGGGAGAATGCCGGCCGCGGGCTCGTGCGCCCGGGCCCGGCCGCCGGTCCGAGTCGGGCCGGGCCGACCGCCGCCTGAACGGCCGGTCCGGCTCTCCGCCAGGCCTCGATCAGCTCGGGGGCTCCGCCGAGGGCACGGACTCCAGCGACTCGGCCGGCTTGGACACCGGCCGGGAGGCCCGCCGCCGTCGGCTCCGGGCCGGTTTGCCCGCAGTGGGCAAGGCGTTGTCCGCGGTCGCGAGGCTGTCGGGATCATCGGAGTTGGCGTACACCGGCGGCAGGGCATCCTCGAAGCCGCCCGCGCCGGAGCCACCGCCGACGGGCACCTGCCCGTTCGACCCAGCTGGGGAGCCGGCTGCCACGGGTCCCGGGGCGGCGGCAGCCGCGGCCACGTCCGCCGGCCCTGCCGCACTGTCGGCCGCATGCGCGGGCACCGTATCCGCGGCGGTGACGCCCTCGCCAGCCATCGCACCCTCGCCAGCCGTCACGGCGACGTTCTCCGCGGCGCCAGGCGTCGATGATGCGACGGATCCGCCGGGTTCGCTGGATCCACCAGGTTCGCCGGACCCGGCGGACGCCTCGGATTCGGATACGGACGTGGGCCCGGCCGACGCGGCGGCGGCGATGATCGTGGGGTCATCGACGGCACGCGTGGACACGGCACGCGTGGACGAGGAGCGGGCCCGACGACCGGACCCGGGCCCCTCCGCCGGCGCGGGCGCGGGCACCGCCACCGGAGTCGGCTGACCGGCACCGGACACGATGGTCCCGCTCGGCACGCCGACTGCGGCGTGTGCACCGCTGCCGCCGTCGAGGTGGATGACCACCCCCCGGCCGTTGCAGTGCACGCACGGCTCGCTGTAAGCCTCCAGCAGGCCCTGCCCCACCCGCTTGCGGGTCATCTGGACCAGCCCGAGACTGGTCACCTCGGCGACCTGGTGCCGGGTACGGTCCCGGCCAAGGCACTCGGTGAGCCGGCGCAGGACCAGTTCCCGGTTACTCTCCAGAACCATGTCAATGAAGTCGATGACGATGATGCCACCGATATCCCGCAGCCGCAGCTGACGGACGATCTCCTCGGCGGCCTCCAGGTTGTTCTTGGTGACCGTCTCCTCGAGATTGCCGCCCTTGCCGGTGAACTTGCCCGTGTTGACGTCGATGACCGTCATCGCCTCAGTCCGGTCGATGACGAGCGATCCACCCGAGGGCAGCCAGACCTTGCGGTCGAGGGCCTTGGCGAGCTGCTCGTCTACCCGGTACTCGGCGAAAACGTCACCGGTTCCGGTGTAGCGGCGGATCCGCGGCCGCAGATCGGGAGCCACTGTGTCGATGTACTCCTCGATCGTGGTGGCCTCACCTGAGCCCTGGACGACCAGCTCGGTGAAGTCCTCGTTGAAGATGTCCCGGATCACCCGGACGACCAGGTCCGGCTCGCCGTAGAGCAGCGAGGGCGCCGACGCCTTCTTCGCCTTGCGCTCGATGTCCTCCCACTGGGCGGCGAGCCGCTCGATGTCGCGTTCCAGCTCGGCCTCGCTGGCACCCTCGGCGGCGGTGCGCACGATGACCCCGCCGTCCTCGGGCGTGATTTTCTTCAGGATGCTCTTGAGCCGGGCTCGTTCGGTGTCCGGCAACTTGCGGCTGATCCCGGCGTTCTGCCCGTCCGGGACGAACACCAGGTACCGCCCCGGCAGGCTGATCTGGCTGGTGAGCCGCGCGCCCTTGTGCCCGATCGGATCCTTGGACACCTGGACCAGGACCGACTGGCCGGACTTGAGTACCTGCTCGATCTTGCGGGGCCGACCGTCCAGCCCGGAGGCGTCGTAGTTGACCTCGCCGGCATAGAGGACGGCATTGCGTCCTTTGCCGATGTCGACGAAGGCCGCCTCCATGCTGGCCAGCACGTTCTGCACTCGGCCGAGGTAGATGTTGCCCGCGTAGGACGCCGAGCTCGCCCGGGTCACGAAGTGCTCGACGAGTACCCCGTCCTCCAGCACGGCGATCTGGGTGCGGTCCCCCGCGTGGCGGACGACCATCCGGCGTTCGACTGACTCCCGCCGGGCCAGGAACTCCGCCTCGGTGACGATCGGCGGCCGACGCCGACCGCTGTCGCGACCCTCCCGGCGCCGCTGACGCTTGGCTTCCAGACGGGTGGACCCGCTCAGCCCCCGGACTAGGTCCTCGTCCTTGCGGGTCTCCCGGACGTGGACGACCGTGTTCGGCGGGCCGTCGGCGAGCGCCGGCTCGTCGCCGCCGGCGCGCCGCCGCCGCCGCCGGCGGCGGCGGGCCCCTCCCAGC
>NZ_CDWTNB010000186.1:0-7830 GCF_977947065.1 Frankia sp. CgJB1 | reverse complement strand
GGCCGGTACGGCGGGCTCGAGGGCCCGGACCCGGCGTCGGGCCGCGGGCCGGTCGCCACGAGTTCCGCCTGAACGGAAGGGAAAACCATGGTCGCGAGACGGTCTTCCATCCCTACTTCGGGTCCATCCGGCGACGTTGGCCGGGGCGGGACCGACCTCGACCAGCGGCGACCGGTCGCGGACGACTTCTCCAGCGGGCGGGTGGATCCGCTCGTCGAGCGCTCGCTCACCGCTCTTGTGGCGGAGGCGATCCGCCGGACGCCGGAGGCGACCGCCGTTGTCGGTCTGGCGGGCGCCGACGCGGGCGCGGGCGTGGCCGTCACCCTCACCTACGCCGACCTCGAACGGCGGGCCGAAGCCGTCGCCGCGTCGTTGCGCGCGGTCGGGGTCGGCCCGGAGGTGACCGTCGGTGTGTGCCTGCTACGCTCGGCCGCCCAGGTGGTGTCCCTGCTCGGTGTGCTGCGAGCCGGCGGCGCGTTCGTCCCCTTGGACGGCTCCTGGCCGGCCCGGCGCATCAGCGCGGTGGCCGACGAAGCCGGGATCGCGGCGGTGGTGGCCGGGGCGGCCGGCGCCCCGCCCGAGCTGTCGGCCAGCGCCGGCTTCGTGCCCCTGCTGCGGCTGGACCCCGCCGGCCGGCTCGTCACCGCCGGTGGCGGCACGCCCGCCAGGGCGGTCTCGGCCGACAACCCGCACCCGTACCCCGCCGTGGACCTGGAGAACCTCGTCTACGTCATCTACACCTCCGGGTCGACCGGGACACCCAAGGGCGTGATGATCCGTCATCAGGCGATTTGCAACCGGCTGCGCTGGCAGGTCGACCTGCTGGGCCTCACCGGTGATGACGTCGTCCTGCACAAAGCGCCGTTGAGCATCGACATCTCGATCAACGAAATCCTCCTGCCGCTGGTCGCCGGGGCGCTCATGGTGATCGCGCCGCCTGGGGCCGAGGCGGATCCGGGCGCGTTGCTCGAGATCATCCGCGCCCATTCGGTGACGTTCTGCTATGTCGCGCCGTCCACGCTCGGGGCGATGCTCGAGTGTCCGGACGCGGTGGAGGCGGGGCGTTCGTTGCGGCACGTCTGGTGCGGGGGCGAGGTCCTGCGCGACGAGGCCTACCGGCGCTTCCGGGAGCGGTGGCGGGCCCGGCTTTACCACGGATACGGGCCCGCCGAGGCGACGATCGGCGTCTCCTGCCGGGTGTTCGACCCGGACCAGGCCACCGCCCGCGTGTCGATCCGGCGGCCGAACCCGAACACTCAGCTCCGGGTCCTGGACGCCGAGTACAACCCGGTGCCGCTCGGCGCGGTCGGCGAGCTTTTCATCAGCGGGCTGCCGCTGGCCCGGGGCTACCTCAACGACCCGCGCCACACCGCGGACCAGTTCGTGCCCGACCCGTTCAGCCCAGTGCCCGGCAGCCGGATGTACGCCACCGGAGACCTGGGCCGGTTCCGCGCCGACGGGGAGATCGAGTTTCTCGGCCGGGCCGACAACCAGGTGAAGATCCGCGGCTTCCGGGTGGAGCTGGAGGAGATCGAGAACGTGCTGTGCGGCCAGCCTGGGATCCGCCAGGCCGCCGTCGTCCTTGTCCCCGGCCAGGCAGGGGACGACGGCGAGCTGCGGGCATACTGCGTGCGCGCGGGGGCGAGCGGCCCACCGAACCTGCGCGCCTGCCTGGCCGAACGGCTGCCCGAGCACATGGTCCCGGACACCTTCGTCGACGTCGCCGAGCTGCCGCTGACCGCGGCCGGCAAGATCGACCGGCGCGCGCTCGCCGCGCCCGGCCCGCCTGGCCCGCCCGCCGCCAACGACCATCCCCACCAGAGGAGGAACTCGATGACTTCGGACCAGACCACGACGCTGGCCGGGCCCACCACCCCGGAGCGCTCCCTCGACCCAGTGCCGGCGGCGAGCGCGCCGGTGGAGCAACCCGGCCGCTCGGAACCCGTCGAGCCGGCCGGGCCCGACGATCTGGCCCGCCGGGTGGAGGCCGCCCAGCACGGACCGGGCGCGCACGCCCTCGTGCGCTCGTTCGTGTCGAACCCCGCCTTCCGCCCGGCCGAGTGGGAGGAGCTGACCACCGAGGACGACCCGTACCGGCGCCCGGTCCGGCCCGCCGACCTGGCCTGGCTCGACTACGGCACCGCGCTGGGACCCGAGGACACCCTCAAGCTCTCGGGCCTGCTCGGGCACCGGATGCTGCGCAACATCTACGACGCGGACCTGCTGTACCTGCCGCCGAACCGCAACGCGGCGGCCGATCGTGACGCCTCGGACTTCTACGGCGCGGGGAACCGGCTGCGTGGCGCGCTCGCCCAGCCGGTCCTCGAACGCCACCTGTTCTCGTTCCTGGCGCACCAACGCCCGTCCCCGCCGGTCGGCCCGTCCGCCGGCGGGTTGCTGAGCGAGCTGCGCGGTTACTGGGAGGAACGCCGGGACCACCCGGGGGACGCGTTCACGGTGCTGCGCGGCACCCGGGACCGGCGCGAGGCGACGACCTTCGCGTTGTTGCAGCTCTCAGCATTCCTGCCCGCGGTACGCACGGCGACCGCCCGCGCGTCGCTCGGCGAGTACGACCTCGCCCAGCCGGTCGCTCGGCGACTGCTTCTCGACGACTACCGGCGCTGGGTGGCGGGCTCGGACGCCTGGACGGCCCTGCTCGCCGTGGCCGGGCTCACCCCGACGGCCGGGGCCTACTGGCAGCTCTACCTGAACACCTCGTTGGCCCGGGGCAACCGTCTCCACCAGCTGTCCCGCGCGCCGCACCGGCATGCCGAGCTGCTCGGCGCGTTCGTGCACCAGCGCATCGACGACGCGGTCGCCGCCGCCGCCTGGGCGGATGCGGTCGAGGACGGCCTCGGCGAGCGGCCGGCATTCTTCGCCTCGTCACCGCCGGCGCTGACCCCCGCCGCGCTGGACGACCTGGTCGACACGCTGCTCACCCCGCTGCTCGCGCTGTCCGGGGATGCGGCTCTGACCGCCTTTCACGCCGGTTTCACGGACGCCGCCCAGCTCGCCCGCCGCTGGGACCGTGACCTCGCCGAGCAGCTGGCCTGGGCCGACTCGATCGAGGAGTACAAGGCGAAGGCCGAGGCCATCGACGCCTACCTCACCACCGAGGGGATAGCGGTCGACCTCGACACGTTCGTCGAGTCGTGTGACGAGACATCGACGACGCACGTCCACGACGAGCACCGGCTGGTCATGATCGAGTCGGGTGACATGCACTTCTGGAACAACGTCACTCACAAGATCGCGTTGAGTGACGGCGACAAGATTCTCATTCCCAAGTCGCGGCTGCACGGATCGACGGTGCTCTCGGGATCGTGCACCTACCACCAGCCGATCATTCCGGACGACATGTACCTGAAGTTCTGACCGCGCCCGGCCCGGCGACCGAGACGTTACCCGCCGCTGGCGGGAGCTGATCGGGCCAGCCGTCGCTGAACCTTGTTCCGTAGGTCTTCCGGAAGGAGATCCGTGATGCCGCCGAGGGCGGGCAGCCCGTCGGGCTCGGTCGTGAGCGCTCGGAAGACCTGCCCGACGGTTAGCCCGTGCCCGGGCCGGTGCAGGACTGTGATCGAATCCCCGGCGGCGGCCTCTCCTTCGGCCAGAACCCGCAGGTACGCGCCGGGCGTACCGCGCCGCGAAAAGCGCTTAATGAGATCCGGGACGTCCCAGAATCCGGCGAAAACACGGCAGGGGGTGCGGGGCGAGGTCACCTGGACCACCGCGGACCCGACGGCCCAGACCTCGCCGATCCGAGCGCCGGTGACATCCATTACCAACGACGTCAGGTTCTCCCCGAAACTACCCGGAGGGATATCACGATCAAAGGAGCGCGACCACCAGGAGAAATCTTCGTGAGCGAACACGTACACGGCCCGATCAACACCGCCATGAAACGTCAGGTCGCAGATGGTGTCTCCGCGCAGGCCGTACCGGCCGACGTGCACCGGCCCCTCGGCGGGACGCTTGTCAATCCCGCTCCGACCCTGCCTTCCGGTCCACGCATCAGTTCGGACGACGGCGGTGTTGACGGCAAGAACACTTCCCATCAGGGGTCACTTTCCTGTGGCCGGGCAGGTATTCCGGGGACTCTTTTAGCGGCCCGGGCGCCTGAATCGCTATTTTCTGGGTCGCTATCGCCTGGATCGCTATCGCCGGTGCGCGTCACGCCCACGAGTGTATCGCACCCGTCGGGATTTCCGTACCGAGCGGGAAACCGCCGGTTCGGCGCCGGAAACCAGCACGGCGGTGATCCGGACCGTTGGACCGGTTGGCCGGCCTACCGGCGTCCGGCGCCGCGCCGGCTGGCTCCGGTCCCGGAGGCTTGTCCGCCGCCGGCGAGCCCGGCGGTGGCGGTCTCCGGACCCGGTCCGGCGGCCACGATCTTGATTAAGTAAGCTTTACCTTGAGTAGGTAAGGCTTACTTGCTAAACTGTCAAAAGTTGATCACATCAAGGTGGGCGGCCTGACGCTGTACCGACCGAACTCCGCGCCGGCCGCTTCCCCGTCGGGTTTCCGGGGCGTGGTGGCTGACGCCTGGCATTGACGGTTCCCGCTTCACTGTCGACGGATGGAATGGTTGTGAGCTTGCGCTTTGAGGAACCCGGGCCACCGCCGGCCGGCCCGCCGACGACGCTCGAGTGCTGCAATGACGCCAGCCTGCCCGCGCGGGCCTCGACCGTCGCCCATCTGTTCACCGCCCAGGCGCGGCGCTCACCGGGCGCGACCGCCGTCGTGGCACCCGGAGTGCGGTTGACCTACCGGGAGCTCGGCGCCCGGGTCTTCCAGCTCGCCCGGGCGCTACGGGCACAGGGCCTCGGGCCGGAAGACATCGTCGGCATCCGGCTGGTCCGATCAGCCGAGATGATCGTCGCGGTCCTCGCGGTCATGGTCGCGGGCGGGGCGTTTGTCCCGGTCGAGCCGGCCTGGCCCGACCAGCGGCGCCGGCGGGTGCTGGCCGACGCGCGAGCCCGGCTGATCGTGACCGGTCCGGCTGCGCCGGTGGAGTCCGGCGGGCTGGTGGACGGTGTGCCCGCCGTGCCGGTCGACCTGGGCGCCTGGTCCTGGGGCAGCGAGTCGGCCGAGCCGCTCGACCTGCCGGTCCCCCCGGCGGGGCTGGCCTACGTGATCTTTACCTCCGGGTCGACCGGAACTCCCAAGGGGGCGATGATCCGGCATGACGCGATAGCCGAACGGTTGCGGTGGCAGGTGACGGATCTGTTCGCCTTCGGCGCGCACGATGCGTCCCTGTTCAAGGCGCCGTTGTCGTTCGACATTTCGATCAACGAGATTCTGCTACCGCTCGTCTGTGGCGGCCGGGTGGTCGTGGCGGAGCCGGACGGTGAGCTTGACCCGGGATACCTGCTTGAGCTTATCGAGGGGGAGCGGGTCACCTTCGTCTATCTGGTGTCGTCGATGCTGGACGTTCTGTTGGAGGCGGCGGAAGGGACGTCGGCGCTCAGCTCGCTGCGGCAGGTCTGGTGCGGAGGCGAGGTCCTGACACCCGCGCTTTTCGCCCGTTTCCGCGCCCAGGTCGACACTGCGCTCTACCACGGATACGGCCCGGCCGAAACGACGATCGGCGTCTCTCATGTGATCTACCGGGATAGCGCCGAACGGCTCGCCGCATCCATCGGCCGACCGAATCCGCATACCCAGCTCCACGTCCTCGACGACTTGCTGGCCCCGGTGCCCTCCGGCGCGGTCGGCGAGCTGTACGTGGCCGGTTTCCTGCTCGGCCGCGGTTATGTGAACAACGGGGCGCTGACCGCGTCGCGCTTTGTCGCCAACCCGTTCGCCGGTGATGGCGCGCGGATGTACCGCACCGGGGATCTCGCCCGGTGGAACAGCGCCGGCTGGCTGGAATTCGTGGGCCGGGCCGACAACCAGGTGAAGATCCGCGGGATGCGGCTGGAGTTGGAGGAGGTCGAGGCTGCGCTGGCCGGGCACCCCCGGGTGCGGCGGGCGGCGGTCGTCCTGTCCCGGGACGCCGCCGCGCCCCGGCTGCTCGCCTTCGTCGTCCCCGATGCCGATCGGGCCGGAGTCGATGCCGGCCCGGCCGGCGGGACGCTCGCCGACGAGGTGCTGGCCTGGTGTGCCGACCTGCTTCCCCAGTACATGGTGCCGAGCGTCGTGACCGTGGTCGACACGCTCCCCGTCACCGCCGGCGGGAAGGTGGACCGCCGGGCGCTCACCGACCCATGCCCGGATTTGTCGGCGGATGGGGTAGACGAGGACGCCGCCATCTAATTAAGTAAGGCTTACCTAAATTGCGTCTGCCTAGTCAGCGGCGCGTGACCACAAGGAGAGACGGCATCTCATGCCGGCGGACCCAGCCTCATCGCCGGATGGGAAGCGACCCGCGACCCGCGACCCGCGACCCGCGAGCCGTCCCGGCGCGCGGCCTGACCACGGAAACGAGAAAGCAGTGCGAAACAGACTGAAACTCCTCCTGGCGGCGATCCTGGCCGCTACCGCGTTGGCCGTCACGGCCGGCTGCGGCAGTAGCGGCGACGGCAGTGGTGAGACGGCCGCGTCGGCGAGCGCGGCGACGGGCAGTTTCCCGGTCACGCTGAAGAACAAGTTCGATACCACGGTCATCAAGTCCCAGCCGAAGCGGATCATCGCGCTCAGCTATGAGGAGGACATCCTGGCGACGCTCGGCATCACGCCGATCGCGTACGCGAAGAACGAATACAAGCCCGACGGCGTCTTCCCTTGGCTCCAGGGAAAGATCGACCTGTCGAAGAGCGTCGCTCTGGGCACCAGCGGGGACCTGAACCTCGAGCAGATTGCCGCGCTGCATCCCGACCTGATCCTGATCCTGGCCACCAACTTCTACGGCCTGGCCGACTACTACGACCGGCTCTCGAAGATCGCGCCGACCGTCGGCTACACGGATGACGCCGGCATCGCGACCTGGCAGGAGAACAGCACCATCATCGGCAAGGCCGTCGGCCGCGACGCCGACACCCGGAAGGCGATCGCCGCCATCGAGAAAATCATCCAGGACACCAGGTCGAGCCTTCCCGGCCTGGCCGGCAAGACGTTCAGCTACTCCTTCTACTACGAGCCGGGCGGGCTCGCGGTCATCGACGACCCGAAGACGGTGTCCGTCCAGCTCTACACCGAACTCGGAATGAAGCTCGCGCCGGGTGTGACGGCCAATGTAGTGGACCGGTCGCTGAGCATGGAGAAGCTCGACGCATTGGACGCGGACTTCGTGCTGATCGGTTTCGCCACCCCAGCCCTGAAAACCGAGATGAACGGCAACAAGCTGTTCACCGACATCCCGGCGGTCAAGGCGGGACGGGTCCTGCAGGTCGACGCCTTCACGGCCGGCGCGGTTAACAACCCGACGATCCTCAATATCCCGTGGCAGCTCGAGCAGCTCAAGCCGACCCTGGCCAAGGTCGCGGACAGTAGCTGACCGTCGGTGAGTCGGGGCTCGCGCGGCGCGGCCATCGCCGCGCGAGCCCCCGCACTGACCTACATCCGGACCGAACCCGGACTGAATCCGGATAGGACGGCCCCGGATCGAACCCGACACCAGACCCGGACCAGGCCCGGACTCAACCCGGACGGCTCTGTTGCGTCCGGCTGGCACGACCCTGCGCTGGCGGCCAGGCATGATCAGATGGTGACTCGCGTCCGTCCTCGTCGAGCACCGGGGCTGCGGCCTGGGCGCCGGCGGCTGCCGGTTCGCCCGCGATCGTCTCCGCTGCCGGATCTGTCGTCATGCTGGTCATCTGGTGCCTCTTCTACCTGCGCGTATGCACAGAGCATCACAGTGGAGTTACACCGTTGTTCTGGCTCTGTCGCACA
>NZ_CDWTNB010000185.1:0-7894 GCF_977947065.1 Frankia sp. CgJB1 | reverse complement strand
AGTTATTTCAATGCAAATCCTTAGGGACGGGCGGTGTTGTCATGGCGCCTCCCGGGCGGGCACTGGTATTGGAGCCGTGACCGCGCTCCGGTCCGTTCAGATCCGTTCATATCTAACACGAACGGCTTTGCGACCGACCACCAAGTCCATATTAATCATTAACGTAAGGGTATGGTTGCCATAAGGATCTGGAGCCCGCGATACGGCTCGACGCGAAGCGCCGCTCCGTCCCCCTGTTGGCCGAGCCGGGTCTGTTGCGGCAGGGGCCGGTGGAAGCGGCCAGAATGATCGACCGGTATGCCGTCACGCCGTCACGCCGTCGGTGCCAGAGTTCACAGGATTCCGGCGGTACTTGCGATTGGCCCTGTCCTCTCGGGATATCGAGGAACTGCTCACCGGGCGTGGTATCGACGTCGATCACGTCACTGTCTACCGGTGGATCCAGCTACCGGTGGATCCAGCTACCGGTGAATCCAGCTACCGGTGAATCCAGCGGCCCATGACAATCCTTCCCTATGGACAGGGAACCTCAAGTTCGCTGTCCACGGAAGCGGATTGTGCGTCGGCCACAACCGGCGACGGCTGCGTGCGGGCAGGCCGTGCCTCGCGTCGAGGTGGTCTCCCACGAGCACTGAGCCTGCGCCCTGAGCCTGACACGAGCGCGTCTCACGGGCTCAGCTACTCGGCGGGTTCGTGATCGTCGCGCCGCAGCCGCCAGCCGCGGCCCCGTTCGCGCTCGCGCCAGAATGCGGCGTACCGCCGGTCTCGGGCCAGGAGCTCATCGTGCCGACCGCACTCGACGACCCGGCCGCCGTCGAGGACGGCGATCTGGTCGGCGCGGACGATCGTGTCCAGCCGGTGGGCGATGATCAGGACGGTGCGGTCGGCGGCGAGCTCGGCCAGGGCGGCGTGCACGGCGGTCTCGTTCTCGGTGTCGAGGGAGGCCGTGGCTTCGTCGAGGAGCACGATCGGCGCGTCCTTACACAGCGCGCGGGCGATGGCGACGCGTTGGCGTTCGCCGCCGGACAGCAGCTGTCCGCCCTCGCCGACGCGACTGGCCCAGCCGTCCGGGAGCCGGGCGACGATGGAGTCCACCCGGGCGCGGTAGGCGGCGTCGCGGACCTGCTCCGGGGTCGCGTCCGGGTTACCGAAGCGGATGTTGTCCTCGACGGTGCCGTCGAGCAGGTAGACGTCCTGGAACACGAACGCGATGTGGTTGAGCAGCTCGGCGCTGGTGAGGTCGCGGACGTCGACGCCGCCGACGCGCACCGAACCGGAGCCGACGTCGTAGAAGCGGGCGATCAGCTTGGTGACGGTGGTTTTCCCCCCGCCGGAGGGTCCGACGAGTGCGGTGGTTCGCCCGGCCGGGATCGTCAGCGTCAGCCCGCTCAGCACTTCGGAACCCTGCGTCTCGGGGCCCTGCGTCTCGGGACCGGCGGGGTAGGCGAAGCGGACATCGGTGAGTTCGATCCCGGCCTGGCCGATCCGGCGGCCGGTCGTGGGTTCCGGGAGCGGCTCGACCGCCAGGAGCTCGTCGACCCGCTGGGCCGAGGCCTGGGCGGAGCGCAACGCGGCGCTGAGCCCGACCAGCGCGTCGAGCGGGCGGAGCAGGCTGATGCCCAGGACGACGAGGGCGGTCATCCGGGTCGGGCTGAGGCCGTGATGGGTGGTCAGCGCGAGGCCGGCGAGGAACAGGGCCGTGAAGGCCAGCTGGATACCGAGCTCGCCGAGGTATTCGCCCGGCAGGGAGCCGACGATCTCGCGCCGCGCCGCGCGGTGCTGGGCGGCCAGCGCCTCGTCCAACGCGGCCCGGCCAGCGGCGGTGTGACCGGTGGCCCGCAGCGTCGGCTGGGCGCCGGCGAACTCGACCAGCCGGCTGCCGGCCTCGGCCGTGGCGGCGTGGTTGGCCGCCTCGGTGCGTTCGGTGAGGCGGCGACCGACCGAGAGCGCGGCGAGCACGACCGGGACGGCCAGCAGCGCGGCGAGCCCGATCCGCCAGTCGAAGCTGAGCAGGAACGCCCCGATCGTGAGCGGGGTCAGGACCGCGCCGATCAGGGCCTCGGCCAGGAAGATGGTGGTGGCCACCCGCGAGACGTCGCCGATGATTAGTTGTGGGATCTGCCCGGCCGCCGGCCCGTCGAACCAGCCCAACGGCAACGCCAGAAGCTTGTCGCCGATGCGCGCGTACAGGGCGCGCCGCCAGGCCGAGGACAGTTGCAACGCCCGCGACCCGAGGTAGTAGTGGGCGAACCAGCCGGTCGCCGCCGCGGCCGTGAGCGGGATCAGCCACCACGCCGCGGTGGCCGTACGGCCGTCGATCAGGGCGGTCAGCAGCGGGACGAGTACTCCGAAGGCGACGCCCTCGCTGACGGCGTAGCCGGCCACCGCCACCAGGTACCGCGCCAGCGGCCGGTGCTGGCTGGCCGGGACGAGGCCGCGCAGGTGGCCGGTCATGCTCGGCCGCCCTGCTGGGCCCGCCAGAGCTGGGCGTAGCGCCCGTCGGCGGCGAGTAGCTCGTCGTGCCGGCCGTGCTCGATCAGGCGCCCGTCGTCGAGGACCAGGATCTGGTCGGCCTCGGTGATCGTGTACAGGCGGTGCGCGATCACGAGCAGGGTCCGGCCGGCGGCCAGCTCGGCCAGTGCGTCCTGGATCGCGGCCTCGGAGTCGGGGTCGGCGAACGCGGTGGCCTCGTCGAGGAGCACGATCGGTGTCCCGGCCAGCAGGGTACGGGCGATCGCGACCCGCTGCGCCTCCCCGCTGGAGAGGTGGGCGTCCTCGCCGGCCACCGAGTCGTAGCCGCGCGGCAGAGCGAGGACGCGGTCGTCGACGGCGGCCGCGCGGGCGGCGGCGCGCACCGCCGCCTCGGACGCATCCGGGACGGCCAGGGCGATGTTGTCACGGATCGAGCGACGCAGCAGGACGACATCCTGCAGCAGGAATCCGACGTGGCGGTAGAGGTCGTCCCGGTCGATGTCGCGCAGGTCGGCTCCGCCTAGCCGGATGGCGCCCCCGGTGACGTCGGCGAAGCGGGCCAGCAGCATCGCGAGCGTCGACTTCCCGGCTCCGGACGGCCCGACCAGCGCCGTCACCGTGCCTGGCCGTAGCGTCGCGCTCACCCCCCGCAGGACTTCGTGACCGTCCGGGTAGCTGAAATGGACGTCGTCGATCTCGACCGTCAGCGGGGTGCCCACCGGGCGGGCGCGGCCGGGCTCGAGGACGGGCTGCCGGGGCTCGCGCAGCAGGCCGCCGATGCGGGCCGCCGCGTCCCGGGAGCGCTCGCGCAGGTCCTGGGCCAGGTAGATCGGCGTGATCTGCTCGAACAGCCCGACCCCGAGCAGCGTGAAGGCCACCAGGTCCACCGGGTCACTCCACCCGGCCGCGACCAGTCCGGTGCCGACGGCGGTGACCGCGAACACGATGGTCGCCGGGGCCACCGTCGCCCGGGCGACCCCGCGGGGCCGGAGGAAGATGCGCTGGGCCTGCTCGTCGGCGTCGGCGTACTCGGCCGCGGCGGCGGCGAACCGGGGAGCGCCCCGGCCGCCGGCGAACGCCTTGACGACGCTGATGCCCCGAACCGTCTCGAGCACGGCCGCGGTCAGCTCGTTGTTGGCCGCACCGATCCGGCTGACCTGGTCGGTCGCGCGGACCGCGAGCCGCAGGCGGATCGCCTGGGCCGCGCTGATGAGCGCCACCGTGACGAGCGCCAACGGCCAGTCGACCCAGAGCAGGTAGCCGACCACCACCGCCGGGCCGGCCACGGCCGAAGCCAGGTCCCCGCGGGCGTGGGCGACCGCGTGGTGCAGCGTCGCCACGTCGTCCTGCACCGTCGAGCGCACCCGGGCCGAGACCCCGCCGGCGAACCAGCTCAGCGGTAACGCGCTCACCTGCTCGGTCAGGCGGCGGCGCAGCAGGTAGGCGAGTTCCGCGTTGGCCAGGTGGCTGAGCAGGCTCGCCGCGGCGTACAGCGCGAAGCGCGCCACGAGCAGGCCGGCCGCGAGCCACGCCAGCGGCCATACCGGCTGCCCCGCTCCGCCCAGCAGCCGGCGCGCGATCTCCACCAGCACCACCGCTGGGGTGATCGCCAGCACCGTGGCCAGAGCTTGCAGCCCGGCCGCCAGCGTGATCCGACCTCGGACGGGACGCCGCAGCTCGGCCAAGTCGAGCGCGGCGGTGCCGGCCGCCATCACCGCCCGGCCGGGCGGGGGACCGACAGCGCCCCGAGACCGCTGTCCCAGGCGGATCGGGGAGTGACGTAGCCCGCCTCGAGCGGGGTGCCGCCGCCCTCGCCCGCGGGGGTTGCGGCGCGGCCGCGCCGCTCGGCCATCGAGCGCACGAGCTCGCCGGCCCGCACGGCGACGTTGGAGAGCAGGGTCGAGGAGATGCCGTGGGAGTGTTCGGTCGCGCCGAGCACGTACAGGTCGACGTGGACGCCGGGCGCCGTCGCCAGCCGGTAGTCGCGGTCGAGCGCCACGTGGCCGGCCGGGTCGGTCTGGCAGTGCCGGGCCATCGTGCCGAGGAGCTGGCGTGGATCTCGCGAGCGGTACCCGGTGGCGAAGACAATGACGTCCGCCTCTATTTTTTCCCGCGTGCCGGTCGGCATGAACTCGACGTCGGCGGCGACGCCGTCGGTGAGCTGACGCAGCTCGACGAGGCGGGACGCGCGCATGATGCGCAACCGTTCCCGGCCTTGCATCTTCTCCTGGTAGACACGGCGGTAGAGCTCGTCGATGAGGTCGATATCGACCACCGAGTAGTTCGTGCTCCGATGATAGGTATTGAGCATGTCCTTCACCGGCGGCGGCGCGGCGTAGAAATCGTCCACGGCGGACGGGTCGAAAATCTGGTTCGCGAACGAGCTGTTGTCCGCCGGGCTGTAACCGTACCGCGAGAAGACGGCCACGACTTCAGCCCGCGGATACTTCGTGTGCAGGAATTCGGTCACCTCGGCCGCGCTCTGCCCGGCCCCGACCACGACGAACCGGTCGCGCACCGGCGATGGCAGGTTCGCGACCCGGCTGAGCAGGTCGTGGTTGTGCCAGACCCGTTCGGACAGCTCGATGCCGGCTGGCGCCGTCGGCTCGAGCCCGACGGCGATGACGACGCCGCGAGCCCGGCGGACGACCGTCTCCCCGGTCGTCCCCCGCACCCCGACGACGTCCACCATCCGGACCTCGCCGTCGACGGTGACCGGCCGGATGTCGACCATCCGCGTGTCGTACTCGACCAGGTCATCCAATCGGCGGGCGGCCCATTCCAGGTAGTCGTGGAACTCTTGGCGCAGCGGGAACATGGTCTTGTAGTTGATGAAGTCAATCAAGCGGTCCCGCTCATGCAGGAACGACAGATAACTGAAATCGCTGGCCGGATTCCGCAGGGTTACCAGGTCCTTGAGGTAAGATACCTGCATCGTGGCCCCGTCGAGGAGCATTCCCCGGTGCCAGCCGAATCGGGGCTGGCGCTCCAGGAAAGACACCCTCAGCGCCGCCGCCGGGGAAACGCGCGCGTTGTGCTCCGTCACGGCGATCGCCAACGCCAGGTTCGAAGGGCCGAAACCGATTCCGACGATGTCCCGAATGCCGATGTCCGTGGACGCCGGACCTCTCACCACACCCGATCCTCCGGTCCCTGGGCGCGCCGCCCTTTCCCGTCGGTAACGAGAAGCGTACGCTAATCCGGTAAAGTAAGGCTTACCTATCTTCTGAGGTGACCTCCCTGGGTGTCAAGCACGCTCCGGCGGCGCCATCGGCCGGGCCCGCGGCCGCCCCTGACTAGACCCCGGCTGGCTGGATCCCGGCCACCCCGGCTGGCTGGACCCCGGCCGGCGCTACCGGCGCCGGGCGGCCGCTGGACGTGACCGTGAAGTCAGGTTAGGCTCTCCATAGGTAAGTTAACCTATCTTTACAAATTTTGCCAGATTGTGAGGCGGGCGGTGCGAGCTGTCGCGGAGGCTGAGGCGACGGTGCCGCGCCCGCCCGATCCGGCGGCAGCGGCCCCGCCCGGCCGGCGGCAACGGCGGCAAGGGGGCGCACTCGGATCACGGAGAGTGCGCGTCTGCGGCCTGGTAGTGACGTCGCTCGCTCTGGTCGGGATGTGCGTCCTCAGCGTCTGGGTCGGCGCCAACCACCTGCCGTTCACCGTCGTGTGGCGGGTCCTGTGGCACGACGACGGCTCGTCCGCCGCGCTGGTCGTGCACAACCTGCGGATACCGCGCACGCTGCTCGGCCTGGTGGTCGGCGCCGCGCTCGGCGTGGCCGGGGCCCTCAGCCAGGCGTTGACCCGCAACGATCTGGTCGAACCGGGGATGCTCGGGGTCAACATCGGCGCGTCGGCCGCCGTCGTCGTCGGCATCTCGGTCTTCGGCGTCACGAGCCCGAGCGGCTACGTGTGGTTCGCGCTCGCCGGCGCCGCCCTGACCGCGGTCGCCGTGTTCATGATCGGCGCGACCGGCCGCGCAGCGACGACGCCGGCGACCCTGGTGGTGGCGGGCGCGGCCGCCGCGGCCGTCCTCGGCGCGTTCGTCAACGCCGTGCTGCTGATCGACACCAAGACGTTCGACCAGTTCCGGCACTGGGACGTCGGCTCGCTGGCCGCGCTGGGATCGACCGGGCTGCAGGCGACGGCGCCGTTCATGGCGGCGGGACTCCTGCTCGCCCTCCCCCTTACCCGCCCGTTGAACGCGCTCGCGCTGGGTGACGAGGCCGCCCGCGGCCTGGGTGTCCGCCTTCACCGGGCCCGGATGCTGGGCGCGCTCGCGGTCGTCCTGCTCTGCGGCGGGGCGACCGCCGCCGCCGGGCCGATCAGCTTCGTCGGCCTGGCCGTGCCGCACGCCGCCCGCGTGATCGCCGGACCGGACAACCGCTGGGTCCTGCCCTACTCCGCCATGCTGGCCCCGATCCTGCTGGTCGGATCGGACCTGGTCGGACGGGTGATCATCGCTCCAGGTGAGCTGCAGGTGGGGATCATCACGGCCTTTGCCGGAGCTCCGGTGTTCATCGCGTTGTGCCGCCGCGCGCGGCTGGGCCGGGCGTGACCGGCATCGCGCCGGCCGGCCCGGTCGACCGTCCCGCCGCCGGCGCCCTCCCGCCGCCTCGGCGTCCCCGGGTGGCCCGGTTCGGCGCCGACGCGGTGTCCGTCCGGATCTTTCCCCGCGCCGTCGCGGTGAGCGCCGGCTTCACCCTGGTGATCGTGGCCGTCGGCGTCGCCATGCTCACCACCGGGGACTACCCGATCCCGGTGGGTGACGTCGCCCGCGCCCTGCTCGGGCACGGCGACGGCGGCACGGACTTCGTGGTCAACACCCTGCGGCTACCGCGCCTGCTGACCGGGCTGCTGGTCGGCGCCGCGCTGGCCCTGTCCGGATCGATCTTCCAGAGCGTCTCGGGCAACGTGCTGGGCAGCCCGGACATCCTCGGCTTCACCACCGGCTCGGCCACCGGGGCGATCATCGTCCTGCTGGTCCTGCGCGGGGACGCCGCCGGGGCGTCGCTGGGCGCGTTGGTCGGCGGGGCCGCGACCGGCGCGGCGGTCTACACGCTGTCCTACCGGCGCGGGCTGGCCGGGCCGCGACTGGTCCTGATCGGCATCGCGGTCGCGGCGCTGCTCAACGCGGTCAACTCCTATCTGATCACCCGGGCGGTGCTGGCCGACGCGGTCGCCGCGCAGATCTGGCTGATCGGCAGCCTGGACAGCCGCGGCTGGGCCCAGGTCCGGCCGCTGGCCCTGGCCCTGGTCATCCTGACGCCGATCGGCCTCTACCACGGCCGCCGGCTGACCTACCTGGAGCTGGGGACGGACACCGCCAAGGCGCTCGGGGTGGGCGTCGAACGCTGCCGCCTCACGCTGATCGCGGTCGCGGCGGCGTTGGCCGCGGTCGCGACGGCCGCCGCCGGGCCGG
>NZ_CDWTNB010000184.1:0-7965 GCF_977947065.1 Frankia sp. CgJB1 | reverse complement strand
ACATAGAATAATCAAGTTATTTCAATGCAAATCCTAACAGGATGTCGACTATGGACGCAGAAAGCTATCTTGACCCCATACGAACACGATGCCTAATTTCAAAACGCAGGGCACGGAACTCGGCACTTGGCACGAGCCCGTGATGCACGATGGCGGACCGTCAGTACGTCGGATCGGTTGGCATACCTCGGCTGGGGAGAAACAGATGACGCAGACCGTCACGGCACAGGCGGCCCGACTCGGCGGGTACGACGACGCCAGCCGGCTTCGGCAGGCTCAGGACACCGACTGGGTGCTCGGGTTCGCCGATCCGACCGCCCGGTCCGTCGCCGATCTCGGCTGCGGCATCGGTTCCCTGCTCGCCGCGGCGCTCGACCGCCTGCCCGACGCCGTCGACGCCCTGGGCCTGGATCGTGAGGAGTCCCGGCTTGCCGAGGCTCGACGCAAGCTCGCCCCCTACGCGACCCGGGTACGGTTCCGCTTCGTCCAGGCCGATCTACGCCGGCCCCCGCAACTGGCCGACGATGCGGGTCCCACGGCGTTCGACCTGGTCACCCTCACCTCGGTCCTGCACTGGATCCACCCCGACGAGGAGCAGCTGGTGCGGTGGATCTCCACGCGACTGCGGCCCGGCGGCGCCTTCCTGCTCACCACCCACCATCCCGAGCACGACGAGTACGGGTTCGGTGGCAGCGACGACCTCGCCCGGCAGGCCCTGGTCCGGCTGGGCCATGCGGCCGAGGACGTACCCAGGCTGCTGGCGGCGGCCGGGATCATTCCGATCGCCGTACGCACCCTGTCCGTGGACGACACTGCGACCCTGCTCGACGCGTACTTCGACATCGACGGCGTCGACGAACGCCCGGCGGTCGTGCGGGCCGCGAACGGCGAGGAGTACCAGCGGTTCCACGCGGCGACCTTTGGCACCTACTACAGCCGGCTCGTCGGTGCGGACCGTCAGGAGGACTACTTTCGGGCGATCGGGGAGGTCGCGCAGCACCGCCTCGACACCGACGGGCACATCACCCAGATGCCGGTACGGCTGTGGCGCTGTCGGCCAGGGGCGTCCCGGCCTGCGGAGACGGCCCGGTAGCCGCTGGGGGGGTAGGCGGTCCGGGGAGCCGGGGCACCGCGGCGAGCAGCCGTACGGTGTAGGGGTGCCGGGGGGCGGTGAAGACCGTCTCCACGTCCCCGAACTCGACGACCCGCCCGTCGTACATCACCAGGACCCGGTCGCTGAGGTGCTGCACGACGCCGAGGTCGTGAGAGACGAAGACCATGGCCAGGCGGTGGGTCCGGCGCAGGTCGACGAGCAGGTCCAGGACCTGGGCCTGGATGGACACGTCGAGCGCGGACACCGGTTCGTCGCAGATCAGCACCTGCGGTTCCACGGACAGCGCCCGGGCGATGGCCACCCGCTGCCGCTGCCCGCCGGACAGCTCGACCGGTCTGCGCCGTAGTTCCCGCGCGGAGAGCCCCACCTGTTCCAGCCGTCGGACGGCGGCGTCGCGGCGCTCGGTTCGCGCGACCCCACCCACCCGCAGCGCCTACGTCAGGATCCGGCCCACCGTCAGTCGTGGGTCGAAGGACCCCAGCGGGTCCTGGAAGATCGCCTGGATCTGCCGGCGGCGTGGTCGGCGGTCACACTCCGGCACCCAGCTGCCCCAGCTGCCCCAGCCGCCCCCAGGACCCGACGGGCCGACCCAAGGAACGCCGCCGAGCAGCACCTCACCCGCGTCGGGTTCGGTCAGACCCAGCATGATCCGGGCGAGCGTCGTCTTCCCCGAACCGGACTCGCCGACGAGCCCGAGGGTCTCCCCGCGGCGCAGCGCGAAGGAGACGTCCCGGACCACCTCGCGTCGCTCTCCGTCCGCCGTCCGGAACGCCTTGCGCAGTCCCGTCGCCCGCAGAAGGATCTCGGCGCCGGTCGAGCCGCCCGCGTCGAGCCCGGCAGACGCGAGCCCGGCCGCCGCGATCCCGGCTTCGTCGACGGGTCCGGCCAGCCGGCTGCCCCTGGTCCGCGCGGAGGGCACGGCGGCAAGCAGCTCGCGGGTATAGGCGTGCGTGGGATCGCCCAGCACCCGCTCGGTCGGGCCACTCTCCAGGATCACTCCGTCGCGCAGCACGGCGACCCGATCGGCGAGCCGGGCGACGACTGCCAGGTCATGGCTGATGAGCAGCAGTCCCATCCCGCTCTCGCGCAGACCGGCAAGCAGATCGAGGATCCGGGCCTGGACCGAGACGTCGAGAGCGGTGGTCGGCTCGTCGGCGATGAGCAGGTCCGGAGTGCCGGCCAGCGCCGCGGCGATCAGCACCCGCTGGCGCAACCCGCCGGAGAGCTGGTGCGGGTACTGCCGGGCACGGACCTGTGGATCAGGAATACCGGCCCGCGCCAGCAGCGTCACGATCCGGGGGCCACGTTCGGCCCGCGCGACTGGGCCCTGTGCCCGCAGCGCCTCGTCGACCTCCTACTCGACCCGCCGCAGCGGATCGAGGGAACCGAGGGCGTCCTGGAGCACCAGGCCGATCCGGCGGCCACGCAGGGCGCGCCATTCCCGGTCCCGCAGCCCGATGAGGTCGGTCCCGCCCAGGCGCAGCCGCCGGGCCTGGACCGTCGCGTCCGCTCCGGCGAGTCCGACGAGGGCGCGGGCGGTCACGCTCTTACCCGATCCGGACTCGCCCACGAGGGCCACACACTCCCCCACACCGACATCGAAGGAGATTCCCCGCACCACCTCGACGGCCCGACCGCCCCGGCCGAAGGAGACCCGCAGCCCGTCGACGGTCAGCAGGGTCGCGGACGGCTCCTTCGCCCCCCGCGCGCTCGGAGGTGTCGAACCAGGGGGCGCCGACCCCAGCGGTGCCGGGTTCGGCGGTGCCGAGTTCGGCGGTGCCGGCGGTGAGACCTGCGGCTGGTCGTTCACGGAGTCCGTCCCTCCACCCGCAGGCGGGCATGGCGGCCGAGCACGGTCACGGCGACGACAGTGGCGGCGATCGCCGCCCCGGGGAACACCACGACCCACCAGGCGGTGTCGATGACGCCTCGGCCGTCGGCGAACATCGCCCCCCACTCGGGGGCCGGCGGCTTCGTACCGAGGCCCAGGAAACTCAGCGCCGAACCGGAGATGATCGCCGTCCCGATGCCGACGGTGGCCAGCACGAGCAGCGGTCCTAGCGTGTTCGGCACGATGTGGCGCAGCACGATCACCGGTCGGGGCAGGCCGAGCGCCACCCCGGCGTCGACAAACCCGGCATGGCGGACGACGAGAGCACGCGACCGCACAACCCGCGCGTAGCTGGGGACCGCCGCGATGCCGATGGCCACCGCCGCGTTCACCGAGCCTGGACCGACGATGGCGATGACCAGCAGCGCGAGCAGCAGCTCGGGGAAGGCGAGCAGCAGGTCCACGAGCCGCATGAGCAGCCCGTCCGCGAACCGGCCGCCGAGGGCCGCCGCGAGGCCGACCGTCGCCCCGATCCCCGCGCCGAGCGCGGTCGCTCCGGCACCGAGCAGTAGCGAATGCCGGGCGCCGGTGACCACCCGCGCGAAGACGTCCCGGCCCAGCTGGTCGGTGCCGAACCAGTGTGCCCAGCTCGGTCCGCGCAGCGCCTCGCCGAGGTTCGCCCCGTCCGCGGGATGACGGCTGAGCAGCCCCGGCCAGGCGGTCGCGACAAGAAGCAGGACGATCAGCAGGCCGGCCGCGATCAAACCGGGACGCGGCCGGCCACCGCCGGTGCGGGCCAGGGCACCGGCGGCGGGCTACTCGGTCCCGGGGCGGGCCTCCCCGACCGCGGTCACCGGGACACCGCCAGATCAACCGCCGTGGCCCTCCCGGCACCGGATCCGTCGTCGCGCAGTCGCGGGTCAATGAGCAGGTAGAGCAGGTCGACCACGCTGTTCACGACGACGAAGACCGCCGCGGACAGCAGCACCACCGCGGTGACCACCGGGATGTCCTTGGCCGAGATCGCCGCGAGGGTCACCCGACCGATCCCCGGCCGGGCGAACACCGCCTCGGTGACGACTGCGCCGCCGAGCAGGCTGCCCACTGCCCAGCCGAGCAGGGTGACGAGCGGGAGCGCGGCATGGCGCAGGGCGTGGCGGGTCAGCACGCCCACCGCGCCGATGCCGCGGGCGCGGACCGAGACGACGAACGGAGCCTCCAGTGCGACGTCAAGTCCCTCCCGCAGCACCTGGGCGAGGACCCCGGCGATCGGCAGGGCCAGCGCGGACGCCGGGAGGACCAGTCCGGACGGGCCAGTGGCGCCGGCACTGGGAAACCAGCCGAGGTGCGCAGAGAAGAGGGTGATGAGCAGGATGCCGATCCAGAACGTCGGGCTCGACACGACGAGCAGCTCGGCGCTGGTCGCCAGCATCCGGCCGAGCCGGTGGGTGGTGCCGCCCCGGCCGGCGGTCGACACCGCGAGCCCGATCGCCAGCAGCGCGGCGAGCGCGGACGCCGTGAGCGCCAGCTGCACCGTCGGCCACACCTGACCGGACAACACCTCCACGACCGGCCGCTGCAGCTGGTAGGAGGTGCCGAGATGGCCGGTCACCAGGCGGCGCAGCCAGGTGCCGTACTGGACGACGAGCGGCGACTGGAACCCGTACGTCTCGTTGATCTGCTCCCGAAGCTGCGGCGAGATCCCGAACGTCGGCCCGATCAAAGTGTCGACGGGATCACCCGGTACGACGTGCAGCGTCACGAAGGCCAACGTCGCCGCGCCCCACAGGACCCCGGCGCCCACGACCAGCCGGCGCAGCAGGAACCTCGCCACAGCCCGCACTAGATCAGCCCACCCAGCTGTCGTAGAACAGCGGGAAGGTGTCCGCGTCGAAGGTGATGTCGTGGACCTTCGACGCCGTGCCGACAGTCCGGGTGAACACGTAGACCGGCAGGGTGTACGCGTGGTCGATCACATATTTCTGCACCTGCCCATAGGCCTTCTTGCGGGCGGCGAGATCCGTCGTGCCGGCGCTGGTCGCGAGCCATTCGTCGACCTCCGGCACCGCGATCCCGGAACTGTTCGCCCCGCCCTGGGTGAACGTCAGATTCGAGGCGAACAGCGTACGGAGCAGGTCGGGGTCGGACTTGCCCCAGCTGTAGGCGATCAGGTCGTAGCCGCCGGCGTTGCGCTGGGTGGTGTAGGCGCCCGAGTCCATCGAGTAGAGCTTGGTGGCGATGCCGACCTTCTTCAGGTCGGCCTGTACCGCCTGGCTGACGATGTCGCGCTGCTCGCGGTTGAAGGCGCCGACGTAGGGCCAGTCGAGGACGAGACGCGCGCCGTTCTTCGTGCGGTAACCGTCGGCGTCGCGGCCAGTGTAGCCGGCCTCGTCGAGCAGCTTGTTCGCCGCGGCGACGTCATGGGGGAAGGCCTTCTCGAGGCTGGAATCGTAGGCGATGTTCTTTGGCGTCAGGGTGCTCCACGCGCGGGCGTACTGGCCAGCGTAGACCGTCTTCACGATCGTGTCGACGTCGACGGCGCGCTGGACGGCCTTGCGGACCCGCTCGTCGGAGAACGGCGCACGCCTGGTGTTGAAGTAGATCGAGTAGTTGGCGTTCTGCGGAATCACCTTGAGCAGCCGCAGGGAGTTATCGCCCTCGAGCGCGGCGACGTTCTGCGCCGGCACGCCGTCGGCGGCGTCGATCTCCCCACTGCGCAGCGCGCTCACCCTCGTCGCGTCCTCGGGCAGGAAGCGGATGGCCAGCTTGTCGAGGTAGGCGGCGCCGGTGTGCTTCGCGCCGCCGGGGGCCGAGGTGTAGCCGTCATTGCGGGTAAACTCGGCGACCGATCCCTTCACATAGCGGGTGAAGCGAAACGGCCCGGTACCCACCGAGTTCGGCCCGCCCGAGCAGAGGGTGTCCGGCGCTTCGGCGATCTTCTTCGGCGACTCGATGCCGAGGTAGGCCGTGGCGGCCGCGGCGAGGAATGCCGCGTACGGCTTGGAGAAGGTGACCTTGGCCGTGCGCGGGTCGACGACCTCGGTACCGACGTAGGGGCCGAGCAGCGCCACCGCGTACTGCGACTTCGTTGACTTCGCCGCGATGTGGTCGAAGTTCGCCTTCACCGCCGCCGCGTCGAACGGTGTGCCGTCGTGGAACGTCACGCCGTCCTTGAGCTTGAAGGTGAACGTCTTCGCGTCGGCGGAGACCGTCCACGACGTGGCCAGCCACGGGCCGACCCCGCCGCCCGGCTGCTGCGCCACGAGCGAGTCGAACACACCCCGCTGGATGACAGCGGTGACGTCGGCCGGGCTGACGTGCGGGTCGAGGCAGTCGCCCTCGGTGGCCACCGCGAAGGTGAGCGTGCCGCCCCGGTGCGGTGTTCCGCCCGCCCCGTTCGCGCTGGTGGAGCCGGCGGGTGCCGGATCGGACGCGCAGGCGCCGAGCATGGCGGCGGCCGCGACGGCCGCGACGCGGACGGCGGGATGGAATCGAGGACGTGGGCGTTTCATGGATGCTCCAGATAGGGCGGACGCGACGATGGCCTCACCAGGTCATGCGGCCCGGCGGCCGAGGGGCACGCGGAGCCGCAACCGGCGGCCCGGGCGCGTGCCGTACGGGCACGGACCAGCACGAACGGGGAGGTAGGCGCCGATGGTGCTACTGCCGTACCAGTCCAGACAGGCAGCGGTTCATCCTGTTATCGCGGCTCATAGGCATCGGGCCGCAAGCCCGTGCGCATCGCCCGTAGGCCCACCCGCACGTGCCGCGCGCCCCGCCCGGCGTCGCGCATGTCCGTCCGGCGGTGCGCCACGCCACCTCGGTGGAGCCGTCAACGGGGATGAGCGACGAGGTGGCGGTCCACCAGGGTGAAGCCGAAGGAGGGCGGTGGGGCCGCGCCGAACCGGCGCAGGGCACCCGCCATCGTGCGATCTCGTCCCGCCAGGCCGTTGCGGCCAGGGCGGAGGTGTCCGGATCCGAGGTGTCCAGGGCGGAGGTGTAGAGGCCCAGACAGGTGCGGACGTGCTCGAAGAAGGCGGTTAGGACCCGGGCCGTGACGTGCGCGCGGACGTCCCGCTCGTCGGCACCCCGGTCAATGGCCTCAATCGCCGCCGCGGCGAGGATCGCCGTGCGGACGGCGTGCGCGATCCCCGAGCCGCTGAGCGGGTCGAACCGGGCGGCGGTGCCTCCCACCGCGAACCACCCCGGCCCGCAGGGCGGTTGCAGGAACCGGGGCGCCGCGGGCACGACCACGACGGTCTCGGGCAGCGCCGTCTCGGCGAGAAGCCGATGAAGCAGCGGCACGGGACGGGCGACGGGCCCGGGGACCATCGCCTGCACCAACGCCTGCCGCTCGCCGATCGGCGCCAGGAAGACCCATGCCGACCCGGCGGCCACCAGCCGGCTCGTGGCGGTGGGCTCGGCCGGCGCGAGCCGCACCTCGGCGCTGATCATGTTTCGGCGTCCGAGCTCGACGGGTCGGGCCGGTCGGCCCGGTGGAGGCGCAGCGGCGGTGACCAGCCACACGGCAGGCGGCGACGCGAGGCCATCCGGGGTGAACCGGACCAGGTCCGGGTGCGCCTCGGCGAGCCGTGCGCCCACCAGCACGCTGCCGTCGACCGCCAGGCTGGGCTGCTCCAGCCGCCGCGTCGTGGCCGACCCGCCCCACCGGACGTGCCGGTGCCGAATCGGCCAGGCGTCCTCGAACAGGCCGGCGCCGCCGTCCCAGACGTCCCGGAGCACGGCAACGGTCAGCTCGTTGAGCACCAGCCAGCGCGGACGCGCACCGCCGGTATCCGGCGCCCGCTCACGGGCATCCGGTTGCCATCCGGTCACCCGGACGGGCCGTCCCTGGGCGGCGAGCAGGTCAGGCCGGCCAACCCAGCCCCGGCGACGACGACCTCGGTCATTCCTCCGTCCGGGAGCCGCCCGGCTCCCCGTCCGTTGCGGAGGCCGGCGCGGAGGCCGGCGCGGAGGCCGGCGCGGAGGCCGGCGCGGAGGCCGGCGCGGAGGCCGGCGC
>NZ_CDWTNB010000183.1:0-7967 GCF_977947065.1 Frankia sp. CgJB1 | reverse complement strand
CGACAGCTGCGGTTCCCGCACCAGCTCGAGGTGAGGCAGCGCGGCGATCTGGAGCACGGCCGCCCGGGCGGTCGCCAGCGTGGACTCAATGGCCTGGCCGTAGGCCAAGGTGCCATGCGTCGCCAGCGAGAACCAGAACGGCAGCCCGCGGGCCCGCCGGGACAGCCCGATGGCATAGTCCGACGGGTTCCAGGCCCCCGCCGAATCCAGGACCTGGAGGTAGCCGGCCCGCTGCGGGCCGTGCGCCGCCCGGGCCACCGCCGGATCGCGATACACCAGCGCGCAGGCGTCGAACGGCGCGAACAGCCACTTGTGTGGATCGACGATGAACGAGTCGGTCTCGGCGATCCCGTCGAAGAGAGAGCGGGTCGATGCGGCGGCGAGCGCGGCCAGCCCGTAGGCGCCGTCCACATGCACCCACAGCCCGCGGGCCTGACAGACGTCCACCACCTCGCGGATGTCGTCGACGGTGCCGAACTGAGTGGTCCCGGCAGTCGCCACCACCGCGAACACGCCATCGACGGCCTCGGCGCCGCCCTGCTCGGCGAGCCGGTCCAACGCCTCGGCCAACAGCGGGCCGGTCAGCCGTCCGGCGTCATCCGTCGGCACGACGACGACCTCGGCGTCGAGCACCGTGGCGGCCTGGTAGAGGGAGGAGTGCGCCTCGGCACCGCAGACGAACCGCCATCGCGGTGGAATCGGCCGACCGGCGGCGGTCAACCGACTCCGGGCGGCATGCCGGGCGGCGGCCAGCGCCGACAGGTTGCCGACGGTGCCCCCCGGTACGAACAGCCCACCGGCGCAGGCGGGGAAGCCCGCGAGGTCCGACAGCCATCGCAGTGCCTCGTTCTCCGCGAAGACCGCGCCCGCGCCCTCCATCCAGCTGCCCGCGTAGATGGACGACGCCCCGACCACCAGATCGAACAACACAGCCGCCTTGGTCGGGGCGGCCGGGATGAAAGCGAGATTGCGGGGATGATCCGTCGAGATGCAGGCGCGGGACAGCTGCTCGTCGAACACCTCGAGGACGCGACGGCCACCGATGCCCTCGGCGGTGATCGTGGATCCCACCGCTGCCGCCAACTCGTCCCGTGACAATGGCGCGTCCAGCGGTACCGGATCGAATCCGAGCCGGACGCGAGCAAAGTCACAGATCGCGCGGACGAGATCGGCAGTCTGCCCGTCAAACCGATGCACAGGCGGAGTCTAGGATCGGCCATGCCCGGACATCGGGTAGCTCACCCCGCCGCAACATCGGCGTTTCCGGGTCAACCCCGAGTTCACACCGGATCGTCGCGGACCGTCACAAGCCGCCCGGGTCGGGGTGATCTCCCGCGACCCGGGGGACGACGCGAGGCTACGCGTCCTGCTTGCCGCGCTGACGACGGAAGAGGAACCCGCCACCAATCAGGGCAACCAACAGAACAATTACTCCGACACGCTTCACAACAAACCTCCACGATGAGGACCCGGCCTACGGGACGACATGCCCGGGCGTCCATCCATATACCCCATGGACGCCGCGGAAGGTGCCCAGACCCGCCGTCCCGGGGGACGAGCGGCCGACACATCCTCATGTCATCGAAACCGAGCATGCCATGAAGTGGTCCCAGGCGTGCAACCGGACCGCCGGACAAGCCGACGCGTCCTACGACAGCGCGATGGACACGTGTCGTACCGCGGGGCAATCTTCGCGCGACCCGGCGTTTGGACGGTGCTTTCACAGTCGCCCTCATCGCACCCGTTCGGTGACAAGGGCGGCGAGGGCGTCGGCGCCTAGAATGTTCCTGAGGATGTGCACGGCGAATCCCGGGGGCGATGGTGGCACGAGTTTTCGTCAGCCATGCGGGCGCCGACGCGGAGCTGGCCGACGAGGTTCATCAGGCGCTGACCCTTCTTAGCCACCGGGTGTTCCTCGCTCAGGACATCCGGGTGGGCGTCCAGCCCGGCGACATGTGGAAGGATCGGTTGCACCACGAGCTGCGAGCCGCCGACGCCGTGGTCTGTGTCATCGCCAACGCCTACAACGCCTCCCCATGGTGCGCCTACGAACTGGGAATCGCCTACGAGGTCGGCAGCCTGTTGCTGCCGCTGCGCGTGGAGCCGACGGTCACCTCCCCGCTCCTGGAGGACCGGCAGCACGTTCACCTGCACGAAAATCCGCGATGGGCCGACAACCTGAACGTTGGGCTGCGGCGCGTCGAGGCCGCCGGCGGGCTGGGCTGGGCGGACGACCGGTCCCCGTTCCCGGGTCTGCGGCCGTTCACCCGGGACATGGCCAAGGTGTTCTATGGGCGCGGCAACGAGCTGCGGCGGCTCACCCACCGGCTACGCTCCCTACGGTGAACAGCGTCTGCTACTGGTGGTCGGTGCCTCCGGGTGCGGCAAGTCGTCGCTGGTCACCGCCGGCTTGCCGGCCCGGCTGGCGGGCGAGCCCGGCTGGGAGGTGGCCGACCCCTTCTGGCCGGGCCGGGACCCGGTCCGCAAGCTCGCCCACACCCTGACCCAGGCTGCGAGGCGCGTCGGCCAGCAGTGGGCGGTCACCGACATCGACCGGCAGCTCAGGGAGGACGACCTGGCCCTGATGGGGCTGGCCGAAGAACTTCTGACGGCAGGCTCCGGCCCGGTGCGGGACAGACTGCTGCTACTGATCATCGATCAGGGCGAGGAGCTGTTCACCCGATCGGACGAAGAGGAACGGGCCCGGTTGGCGACCCTGTTGCGGCATGGGGTCACCGGTCCCGTGCGGGTGGTCATGGCGCTTCGCTCCGAGTTCCAGGACCAGGTCTTCGCCCTGCCCGAACTGAGCGGCCCTCCCGAACAGGGCGGGGTCAACCTGCACGTCTTCCCCCTCCCATGCTGCCGGTCGTCATCACCGAGCCGGCCCGGGTAGCCGGCCTGCAGGTGGAGCCGGAGCTGGTCGCCAAGATGGTCGCGGACACCGAGGACGGCGAGGCACTGCCGCTGCTGGCGTTCACGCTCCATGAGCTGGCCAAGGACCAGACCCGCGGCGGCACCCTGTCGATGGACCGGTACCACGAGCTGGGTGGCGTGCAGGGGGCGCTGGCCCGCCGCGCCGACGCCGTCCTCGACGACGCCGTGGAGACGAGCGGGCTGGGCCGGGAGGAGATCCTGGTCGGCCTGGCCGAGCTCGCCACGCTCGACGAGGCCGGTCGGCGGACCCGCCGACGCATCGACCTCAAGGACCTGCCGTCCGACGCGTTGCGGAGAACCTTCCAGGTCTTCGTGAACCAACGGCTGCTGTCCACCCCCAGCGACAGCCTGGGGACCGCCGTCGGGGTCGTCCACGAGGCGTTGCTGACCGCCTGGAAGCCACTGGATGCCGTCATCCGGGAACGGGAAGCCGCCCTGCTCAGTGAGGGCAAGGTCGAGCGCGCCGCCGCCGAGTGGGAGCACAACGACGGCCCGCTCTGGGACGAGGACCGGCTGACCACCGCCATCACGACGCTGTGGCAGTCCTATGAGCGTTTCCGCGCCGGTGAGGAGCCGGTGGTCCATCTCAAACCGGCCGGGCGGAGGTTCATCGACGCGTGCGACCAGCGGATCGAGGAAGCCCGTCGCCAGGAACGTGCGCGCGTCGAGGCGGCCCGCCGCCGGGAACGTCACGAACGTCAACGCCGCCGGCAGGTCATCACCGTCCTTTCCGTGCTCCTCGTCTTCACTGTCGCCGGTGCCGCGATCGCCACCTGGCAGTCCCTCACCGCCCGGCAGGCGCAGCGCACCGCGGAACGGGCGCGGCACGCCCTGATCACTCATACCCTGCTCGCCAACGCCAACGTCGCGCGGGCGACGGACCGGGTGCGCGCGTTACGACTCGCCATCGCCGCCGAAAACATCGACTCCGGTAGCGGTGGTGAGGCCGGTGGTGAGGCCGGCAGCCAGGCGAACCTGCTGCAGACTCTCGTCGAGGACCCGACCGCGCTCGCCAGCCGCGGCGATCCCGTCACCTCGGTGACGTTCTCCCCGGACGGGCGCATCCTGGCCGTCGGCGGCGCGAACGCAACGGTCGTGCTGTGGGATGTGACGGAGGGTCAACCTCGTCGGATCGACCCGCCCCTCACCGGCCAGCGCAGCGGGATCACGTCGGTGACGTTCTCGCCGGACGGCCGGAACCTCGACGCGACCGGCGTCGACGGGACAGTGCTGCGGTGGGACATCGCCGACCCGGACCGGCCACAAGCGCGGGAGCGCGTGAATGCCGCCGCGGTCCCCCCCCCCACGCCGTGGGAGGCATTCTCCCCGGACGGGCGCCTCAGAGCCACCGGCCAGGACGGATCGATCATGCTGACGGATGTCACCGCCCCGGATCGGCCCCGGCCGCCCAGCCTCCTTCTCGCCGACCCCGGACCGGTCCGGGCCGTGGCCTTCTCCCCGCACGGGCAGGTCCTGGCCGCGGTCGGATCTGGCCGGAGGGTATGGCTCTGGGACACCAGCGTCACCCCGCCGCGGCAGATCGGGCAGCCGCTGACCGGGCACACCCGCTCCGTCCTGTCGCTGGCCTTTTCCCCGGACGGCGGGACGCTGGCCTCCGGCGGCAACGATGGCACCGTCCGGCTGTGGCGGCTCGCCGCGGTCGACGCGTTCCGCCGCAACGGCGTCGTCGAATACGCCTGCCACGAGGCCCAGGGCGGGCTCGACCAGTCGGCGTGGAGCTTTCACATTCCCGGCCTGCCCTACCAGGACACCTGCGCCGGGTGACCGCCGGCGGCACCGTCGGCTACCTCGGCTACCTCGGCAACGTCGGCAACGTCGGCAACGTCCAGGTGTCGAGGCGTTCGGCGATGTTGTTCGTGCCCTGGCGCCGCCCGGCGATCCGCCGGGCGTCCGTGAGGAACCGGTGGGTCCGCGTGACCACCACGGCGTTCGGCCGGTGCTCGGAGATGTCCAGTGCCTCGGTGACGAGCGCTTCGGCCTCGTCGACGTGGTGGCGGTGCAGGGCCGCTGTAGCCGCGGCGATCCTCGCCATCGACCGCAGGTCGGTCGCCCCGGCGACGTCGAGATGGTGCACCGAGGCGTCGGTATAGACCGAGGCCGCGTCCGGTTGGCCGAGTTCGACGTACGCCGCCGCAGACAGTTCAGCGAGCGTCAGCATATGCAGGGTGTCGATCGAGAACCCGGGGTTGCCCGACTGCGCGCGGCTCAGCGTCCCCTGGATGCGCCAGGCACGGTTGATCGCTTCGTGCACGCCCGCCCGTTCACCGAGCGCGCCCAGGGTACGAGCCTCTATCGCCGCGGCGCGGCTGGCGGCCGGCGAGCCCGCACCGACGTGGGACGTGGCGGCGCGGGCCAGCGCGAGGGCGGAGGCCAGGCGGCCGGACTTGCGGGCCAGGGAGCTCTGCCACAGCCGAACCCAGCACTGCAGTGCCCGGTCCCGCGCCTCCTCGGCGTGGCCGAACGCCTCGGCGAACGCGGCCGTCGCCTCGGGGATGTCACCGAGGTCGTGGCGGGTGGTGGCCCACAGGGCAGCAAGGCGGCCGGCGGCGCGGTGCAGGCGGGCGTCGACGGCGGTCGGGTGCCCGCCCTCGGCGAGCAGGGAGCGGACGGCCGGCAGATGCCGGCGTAGGTACACGCTCGTCGCGCCGATCGGGGTCCGCTCGTACGCCCCGGTGATCTGCTGGATGCGGACGTCGATGTGGTTCAGGACGTCCTCGGACGCGATCACTCGCGGGGTCACTGGCCCGCTCCGGACCATGAACAGCCCGGGTGGCAGGGATGCCCCCGCCGCCAGCCGGAGGAACCGCCGTCGATCGGACTCGTCGCCCATGCCGCACCTGCGCTTCGGGATGTCGCCCGCTTCCCATGACCATGATCTGTCCGTGGGCAGTCGAAGAACGGGTCATCGTCCATGGTCACGCCCCGTCTGCCATGGTCATGCCCCGTCTGCCGGCCCGACTGCACACTCGCTGGACGCTAGCCGGGGCGGCTGCCCGCCGGAAGCGGAAACACCCAGCACAACGTGGTCTCCCACGGCCCGCGGCAGCCTACGGCCCACAGCGGCACCGGTCGACCCGGCACAGGTCACTCGCCGTGACTTCTGCACCGGCGGAGCCTCACGGCGGTCGTGGCAGCTGCCCGCCGCCTGCCTGGTCGGCCTGGTCGTCGGATTCAATGATCTCGGTGTAGGCATCCACGCGACGGTTGGGGAGCGTCGTCGGCAGTTCCAGGTGGACGGCGCCCGCCGGCAGCACGCCGGCCCCGCCGGCCCGCTCCATCACCCGCAGCTGGGCCACCACGTCCTCGCCGCGGTGGTCAGGGGGCAGTCTGGGCCAGAATTCGAACCCGCCCGCCATGACCAGTTCATGCCGGTCGTACAGGACGCAGCCCCGATCCAAGCCACCCGGTAGGCGAGCCAGCCACCCGCCGGCAGCCGGCCGCGACGGGCGAGGCCGGCGGTGATGTGGGTGAGGTTCGCCGCGTTGTGCAACCGCCAGCGTTCCCAGCCGGGAGTGCCCTTGCGCACCCGCTCCGGCCGGACGTCCGCGGCGTCGGTGACGGTCTCGAAGGGTTTCTGCTCGTGCGGCCGCACGTCCGTGACGTGGCTCAGCCCCTGCGGTGGGGTGCCGACGAAGCCGCAGCGCAGGGTGCGGATGGCGGCGAGCAGCCGGTCCACGAGGGCCGGCTCGCAGAGCACATCGTCGTCGAGGTAGAGCACATATCGGCCGCGGGACGCGTCGAGCAGGAACTGGCGCTGCTCCGCCAGGCCCCGCCACGTCCGCCCCCGGTGCACCTCGACGGCGCTGCCCCACGCTCGTAGCAGCCGCAGCACCCCTTGGACCTCGGGGGTGTCGCACGCTGCCGGTCCCGGTGTCTGGTCCGAGATGACGACGCGGAATCCGGTTGCGGTCTGCGCTGCCAGGCCGGCGAGCGTCACAGCCAGCGCCGCGGGCCGCCCGCAGGTGGGTATCAGGACGTCCAGATCGCCCGGCGCCCCAGCCGACGCCGACGCCGTTACCACACCGACCTCCGGTCAGTCGTCGTCGGGATCATCGTCGAAGTCGCGCCGGTCGCCGTACTCCATAGAAAACCAGCGGTTCGAACGGCCCGCTCGGCGCGAGGAAGACGGATCTCACTGCCCCACCGGCATCGGCGTGCAGACGCTCCCAATCGCGGGGGAAGGCGAACTTCGCCTCCGTCGGAACGGGGTGGGCTGCTCCTGCAGCAGCGTGATGGCATCGGCCACGGCCTTGAGCTCCGTCAAGCTGAACAGCTCTCGCCAGGCGGGGCGTAGCGGGCGCAGCCGGTGCTGTTCGTAACCGAATCGAGCGGGATGGCGGAGCCTGCCGATCAATGCGACGGTCTGGACCAGGACTGGTTCCGGGAAGGGCGCTCAGGTACCAGGGGTGACCTGCCCCGTGGGAGCCGGATACCGACGGCACGTAGGGCGATGGCACGGAAGGCGAAGTTCCCTAAGGCCCATCACCAAGATCACCGATGGGCCGAGGTCTCGCGCCGCAGGACTGGCCATGGCAGACAAGCTGATCGAGTCCACCCAAGCCCGCTGGCGCGCCGTCAACGCACCCCATCTCGTCACTCTTGCCCACTAGCGATCATGGTCCGGCCTAATTCTCGTTGGTGACGGGCTGCGTCAGCCCGCAGGTCTGCCGGATCTCGTCGTGCTGTTCGTGCTGGATGGAGCAGCAAGGAACGATCTGTGGTCTCGGCGTGGAATGATCGGCGCGTCGCGGCCAGTTCCTGCTGTCGCGCTGGTCTCGGAGTCGGTGATTGCCTTCTCCTCGTGGTACTCCTGTTCCACATTGACAGTCCACACATCGTGCTCGGTGCCGTCGAGGATGTTCTCCACGGTGAGCATCGCGGTCAGCATCGAATGGTCGGCGTTGTTGTAACGGTGCATGCCGTTGCGGCCGACGGGATGCACGTTGGGGACGTTCTTCTCCAGCCAGTCCCTCATGATCTCAACGTTGCGCCGGTAGTACTGGTCGTGTCCG
>NZ_CDWTNB010000182.1:0-8003 GCF_977947065.1 Frankia sp. CgJB1 | reverse complement strand
GTCCCGCCCGCGCGGTACCGGCGCCGACCCCCCGGGCGGGGCCGAGGGCTTCGTGGGCATCGCCGACGCGACGGGCCCCGCGCCCGGGGCGACGCCCCCCGGCGCGGCCGCTGCGTGATCGGCGGGATCTTCGGACACACCGCTCCCGATGGTCGGCATCTCTCCTACCGGACCACTCTACGACCCCGGGTCCAGACGATGAACCGGCCGCGCGGCGAAGGGCCGAGCCGGGGACGGGACCACTCGTCCCGTTGAGCTACGCTCATGGGCAGCGGTACGGCGTGGACGGGGACGAGTAGCGGCGGGCGCAGCCCGAGCGAGCCGGGGTCGGTGGAAGCCCGGTGGCCAGCGCGTCGCGAAGATCACCCCTGAGTCGCCGGAAGAACGGGATCCGGTCGACCATCGGGTCCCCAGTAGATCCGGCCACCGCGAGGACAACGAGGGGCCATCCCTCGGCCCGATCCGGCCGAGCGGGTGTGCAAGGAGGGTGGTACCGCGGTACCCCCGGTCCGGGCAGGACAGGCGGCCGGCGCATCGGCCGGATGGTCACGCCCGGGGCCGGTGAGGCGTCGTCCCTCCGTTGGAGAGCCAGCCCGACGGAGATCACGACTATGGAGACCGGGTCCCCACGATGAGCACCCCCCTGCGGCATCCCACCTTCGCTCCGCTGCCCGCCCAGGTGGACCTGCCCGCCCTGGAGCGGGAGACGTTGGCCCGCTGGCGCGACACCAAGGTGTTCCACCGTTCGTTGGAGGCCACCGCGGACCGCCCGCTGTGGGTTTTCTACGAGGGCCCGCCCACCGCCAACGGCAGGCCGGGGGCGCATCACGTGGAGGCCAGGGTCTTCAAGGACCTGTTCCCCCGCTACCGGACGATGAAGGGCTACCACGTTCCCCGGCGGGCCGGCTGGGACTGCCACGGGCTGCCCGTCGAGCTCGCGGTCGAGAAGGAGCTCGGCTTCACCAGCAAAAACGACATCGAGGCGTTCGGCATCGCCGAGTTCAACGCCCGGTGCCGCGAGTCGGTGCTGCGCCATGTCGCGGACTTCTCCGCGATGACCGAGCGGATGGGCTACTGGGTCGACCTCGAGGGCGCCTACCGCACCATGGACACCAGCTACGTCGAGAGCGTCTGGTGGTCGCTCAAGCAGATCTTCGACCAGGGCCTGCTGGTCGAGGACTTCCGGGTCACCCCGTACTGCCCGCGCGACGAGACCCCGCTTAGTGACCACGAGGTGTCCCAGGGCTACTCGGACGTCGACGACCCCTCGGTCTACGTCCGTTTCCCGCTCGTCGCCGACGCCCTCGGCCTCGCCGGGCAGGGCGCGCAGCTGCTGGTCTGGACGACGACCCCGTGGACACTGGTGTCGAACACGGCGGTGGCCGTTCACCCGGAGATGGAGTACGTCCTGGCCCGCGCGGGGGATGGGGAGTTGTTCGTCGTCGCCGAACCACTGGTCACCGCGGCCCTCGGCGAGGACGCCGAGATCGTCGAGCGGTTCCGCGGGGCGGAGCTGGCCGGTGCCCGCTACACCCGCCCGTTCGAACTGCTGGCGGCGGAGCGGTTCGCGGCCGGCACCGGCGTCCCGCACTCGGTCGTGCTCGCCGACTACGTGACGACCACGGACGGCACGGGCCTGGTCCACCAGGCGCCGGCGTTCGGCGCGGAGGACCTGGCAGTCTGCCGGGCGAGCGAGCTGCCGGTGGTGAACCCGATCGGGACGGGCGGCCGCTTCCTCGCCGACGTCCCCTTGGTCGGCGGGATGTTCTTCAAGGATGCCGACGCGCCGCTGACTGCCGACCTGCGCGCACGGGGCCGGCTGTGGCGGGCGTCGACGTATACGCACAGCTACCCGCACTGCTGGCGCTGCCACACACCGTTGATCTACTATCCGCTGCCGTCCTGGTACATCCGGACCACCGCCATCCGCGACGAGCTGCTGGCGCAGAACGAGCGGACGACCTGGCACCCCGAGCGAATCAGGACTGGTCGGTACGGCGAGTGGCTGCGCGGCAACGTCGACTGGGCGCTGTCCCGCAACCGATACTGGGGGACACCGTTGCCGGTCTGGCGCTGCGACGACGACCCCACCCACCTGGTGTGCGTCGGGTCACTCGCCGAGCTCTCCGAGCTCGCCGGGCGGAACCTGGCCGACCTCGACCCGCACCGCCCGTTCGTCGATGAGGTCACCGGGACCTGCCCGACCTGCGGCGGCGTCTCGCACCGGGTGCCTGAGGTGATCGACGTCTGGTACGACAGCGGCGCGATGCCGTTCGCCCAGTGGGGTGCCCCGCACCACAACCTCGAGGAGTTCACCCGGCAGTACCCGGCGCAGTACATCTGCGAGGCGATCGACCAGACCCGCGGCTGGTTCTACACGATGATGGCGGTCGGCACGCTGGTGTTCGGCCGCTCCTCCTATGAGACGGTGCTCTGCCTCGGCCTGCTCCTGGACGCCGACGGCCGCAAGATGAGCAAGCATCTCGGCAACGTGCTCGATCCCTTCGAGCTGTTCGAGCGGCACGGCGCGGACGCGGTCCGCTGGCTGATGCTCGCCGGCGGCTCGCCGTGGGCGGACCGCCGGATGAGTCACGAGGCGATCGAGGACATCGTCCGCAAGGTCCTGCTCACCTACTGGAACACCGCGTCGTTCTTCGCCCTCTATGCCGGGGCGGCCGGCTGGCGGCCGGGCGCGAGCCCAGGCGCGGGCGCGACACCGCCGGCCCGGCGGCACGTGCTGGACCGCTGGGCGCTGTCCGAGCTCGCGGCCACCGTCGCCGAGGTGGACGAGGCGCTGGAGAACTTCGATTCGCTGCGGGCCGGGCGGCGGATCGCCCGGTTCGTCGACGACCTGTCCAACTGGTACGTCCGCCGGTCCCGCCGCCGGTTCTGGGCCGGCGACGCCGATGCCCTGGACACCCTGCACACCTGCCTGGATGCACTGACCCGAGTGATGGCGCCGTTCACACCGTTCCTCACCGACTGGCTGTGGTCACGGCTGTTCGCCGACGCCTCCCCGCAGACCCCCGACTCGGTGCACCTTGCCGCCTGGCCCGAGCTCCCCGGGGGGCTGCACACGCCGGAGCTCTCGGAGCAGATGGATCTCGTCCGGCGGATCGTGGAACTCGGCCGTGCCGCCCGGGCCGCCAGCGGGATGCGCACCCGCCAGCCGTTGCCGCGGGCGGTCATCGGCGCGAGTGCCTTCGACGAGCTCTCCCCCGAGCTGATCGCGCAGATCACCGAGGAGCTCAACGTGACCACGGTGGAGCCGGCGACCTCGGAGGTCGTCGACATCTCGGTGAAGCCGAACTTCCGGGCCCTGGGGCGGCGCTTCGGCAGGAACACCAAGGCGGTCGCCGCGGCCATCGCGGCCGCCGGTCCTCCCGTCAACGGACGGCTCACCGTCACCGTCGACGGGGAGGAGGCCGAGCTGTCCGGGGACGAGCTGATCATCACAGAGACGCCGCGGCAGGGCTGGGCGGTCACCGCCGAGTCCGGGCTCTCCGTCGCCCTCGACCTGGAGATCTCCCCGGAGCTCGCCCGCGCCGGGCTCGCCCGCGACGTCGTCCGGGTGCTCCAGGACACGCGCAAGGCGGCAGGGCTGGAGATCACCGACCGGGTGGACGTCTCCTGGGCGGCGACGCGCGAGGAGACCGCACTCGCGCTGCGTACCCACGGTCAGACGGTGGCCGAGGAGGTGCTGGCGGTCTCCTTCACCGAGGTGGCCCGCACGGAGCTGCCTGCGGCGCAGCCGCGGGAGGCGGAAGCCCGCTCGGCGGCCGAGGAGCTGGGCCTGGCGTTCACGCTCACCCGGCACGAGACGACCGGCGGCTGAGACCGAGGCCCGAGGTCAGCGAGAGGCCCGGCGTACTGCTCCCGCTGGGAGCAGCGCCGCGGCGACCAGCGTCAAGATCAGGGACGCGTAGACGAAACCGCTGCCGGCAAGGATACCGACCACCGCAAGAACCGTACACAAAGCAAGAACTGCTCCACAAAGCGTCAGCATCTCTCGATCACCCCATCACGAGACCGCCCGTCGGCTCCGGCCCCGTCCGCGCCGGTGCCGAGGGCCACGCCAGACTCGCCGAGGGCCGCGCAGCGGATGATCAGAACTCCTGCATTCCCGGGGCGTCCCGCCGGGTGGCGTCCACGTCCGGCCGGCCGTGACCGTTGTCGCGGGCCATGGCGGCGCCGGCGGGCAGGGGCGGACCGGGCGGGAAGGTCGGCTGGTGGGCGGGGTTCTGCGGGGCGCCACTGGGCCCCATGCCCACCGCGGGCGGCGTGGGTCCACCACCCGGGTTGAGGCCCGGTCGCGGTGGCCCGCCGGCACCGACGGCCGGCTGAGTCGGCATGCCGTCCAGGTCCCGCAGCTGCATCTCCAGGTAGGCCCGCAGCCGAGTACGGTACTCCCGCTCGAACGCCCGAAGCTGCTCGACCTGGCCCTCGAGGCGACGCTTGTCGTCCTCCAAGCCGCCGAGCTGCTCGGCCACGTGCGCCCGGGCCTCACCAATGATGCGGTCCGCGTCCGCCCTCGCCTCGCGGCGGGCGCGTTCAGACTCCGCGCGCGCCTCGCGCAGCGCCTCGTCCGCCGTGCGCTGGGCCAGCACGAGGGTACGGGTGACCCGCTGCTCGATGTCGGCCTCCACCTGCGGGTTACCGCCGGCCCGGGCGGGCGGTCCGGAGGTACCCACCGCTGAGATCACCGTTGTGGGGGCGCCGCCCTGCTGCGGCCCCTGCGGCCCGGTGGGCTGCGGCTGCTGGCCCCGTTCCCGGGCGGCCTGGGCCTGCGCCTGGGCGATCTGGCGACGCGCCTCGTCGAGCTGGCGGCGCAGGCCCTGGTTCTCCTCGAGGATCTGCGCGGGCACGCCCGGACCACCACCGCCGGAACGCCGGGCCTCGTCGAGCTGCCGGCGCAGGTCGCTGTTCTCGTCCAGCAGCCGCGTCAGCTCCGCCTCGACCTCGTCGAGGAAGGTGTCGACCTCATCCTCGTTGTAGCCCGTGCGAAACCTCGTCGGGCTGAAGACCTTGTTCTGAACATCCTGTGGTGTCAGAGCCACGTCGCCTCCTCGTGCGGCATCGCCGCTCCCCGAAGAGAGGGCGGTCTGCGGGCAATCTGCCGCGCCCGCGCTCGCGGTGTGCACAACAACCCCGTCACAGCCTCTGCGCATAGCTTCGAAGCACGATGATCACCAGGAAGAGCAGCAGGAACCCGAGGTCAAGCGCAACGCTACCCACTCGCAACGGCGGAAGAAATCGCCGGATGAATCGTAACGGAGGATCAGTTGTCGTGTACACAATCTCGAAGACCAGTACCAGGGGGCCGGTCGGGCGGAACGATCGGCTGAGGGCAAGAACCAGATCGATGATCCATCGCGTTATCAGGAGCAACAGATAGACCGTCAGCACCCAAAAGATCAAGCTACCTACTGTGCTGATGGCGCTCTCTCCTGAGGAACGGGGGGAACGTGATCACATTCCCTGGCTATGACTGGTTGTAGAACCCACCCTCGCGGATGCGTCGCTTGTCCGTCTCGGTGACCTCGACATTGTGCGGCGAGAGCAGGAAGACCTTGTTGGTCACCTTCTCGAGGTCGCCCCGCAGGCCGAAGATCAGACCCGCGGCGAAGTCGACCAGCCGCTTGGCGTCGGCATCGTCCATGTCAGTGAGGTTCATGATAACGGGTGTCCCGTCCCTGAACTCCTCGCCGATCTGACGCGCCTCATTGTAGCTGCGTGGCTGAAGCGTGGTGATCCGGTAGGGGTGCGGCTCCTCCACCGCGGCCACCCTGCGCATCGGCACGGGACCGGCGGGACGCAACGGTTCGACCGGTGGACGTCGCGGCATGGCGACCGGCTCCTCACGTGCGTCTATCCGATGGACCGTACGGTCCATCGGAACCGGTTCGTGCATAGCACGCCGATCGTCACGACCGTCGTCATAGTCGTCGTCGAGATAGTCCTCATCCTCCTCGGCCAGACCGAGGTAGACCATCGCCCTGCGCCCGAGCCCCATGGGCGCGACTCTAAGGGACACCAGGCCGTTCACCGAACAAAGCGGTGCCGATCCGAAGGTGTGTCGCGCCTTCGACCACCGCGTCCTCAAGATCTCCCGACATGCCGGCGCTGATGACGGTGGCCTGGGGATGCCCCACCTTCAGGCGTTCCGCCATCTCACGCAGTCGCGCGAATGCAGGTCGTGGCTTCCCTCCCCGGGGGGCGACAGCCATCACGCCTCGCAGAGCCAGTCCCGGCGCCTCCTCAACAAGATCGGCCAGGACGGAAAGGCCGGCCGGATCGACCCCTCCGCGCCTCGAGCCGGCGATCGACGCACCGATCTTCCCATCGGAAGCACCAGGGAAGTCCAACGAGACCTGGAGACAGACCGACAGCGGGCGGCCGCGTTCCATCGCCAGTCGGGAGAGCACCGGCACCAGGCTCACCCGATCCACCGACTGCACCCAATCCGCCCAACGAAGAACGGATCTGGCCTTGTTGCGCTGCAGTTGTCCCACGAAATGCCAGATCGGATCGTCGGAACCGGAGGACGGGCCGTCACCGGTCCCCTTGGTCGGGACGTTCCGTTCCCCGCCGATCAGCCGGGTGACGAAACCCACCTTCGGCCCGGCCTCCTGCTCCCGGTTCTCGGCGAAGTGCCGCACCCCGAGCGTGTGCATCATCACAACATCCTGGGGTGGGTAGGTTTTACTGACCGCAATGAGGGTGAGGTGGTCCGGATCACGGCCCGCGGCCCGGGCCGCCCCCGCGATCCGAGCCCGAACCTCGGCCAGCCGCTGCGTCAACCGGTCCAGGCGTGCCGGATCGAGCTCGATCGGGCCGGGCCGGTGGATCATGGCGTCGGCCGGAACCAGGCCAGACCGGCGAAGCGTCCCGTCCGACCCTCCCGGCGGTAGGAGTAGAGCTCCGGATCCTCGGTGGTACATCGAGCAGAAATTGTTATATCAGTCACACCGGCGACGGCGAGTTGACAACGGATACCGGCACGCAGATCGATCGCCGCGGTGCCGACGCGGGTGGTGGCCGCACTCCCCGGCACCTGGGTCTCCACCTCGCAACGAAGATCCTCCGACACCTCGTAACAGCCGGCACAGATACATGGACCGATGGTGACACGGAGCTCGTCCCGGGCGGCGCCGAGCCGCTCGAGGGCCCCGAGAGTGGCATGTATCACGCCATTGGCCATCCCAACCCGGCCGGCGTGCGCCACTCCCACCACCGCGGGGGCCTCGAACAGCACCGGTGCGCAGTCGGCGACCATCACGGCGAGCGCGAGGCCGGGGACATCGGTCACCAGCGCGTCCGCCTGCGGAGGCGGCCCGTGCCGGCGCAACACGGCGACCTGCCTCCCATGCACCTGCCGCATGTACTGGACCGGCATCCGCAACCGGTCGACGAGCCGGCGTCGGTTGACGGCGACGGCCTCGTCGGCATCCCCGACGTGGTCGCCCAGATTGAGTCCCTCGAACGGCGGGTCGCTGACCCCACCCGAGCGCGAGGTGACGAGAACCGGCATGCCGGAAGTCTGCCTGGCACCGGCTACTTGAGGAAGTCCGGCACGTCCAGCTCGTCGTCGTCGGCCACCGGCCGCACCGGCCGGCGAGGCGGGTAGGTCGGCCGGGGAGCAGTGCGCGGGGGCTCCGGGGGGTGCTGACCATAGGTCTGATCAACCGGCGGCTCCACCGGTTCACGGTTCGGCGGGGCGAGGCGGGACTCGATCGTCGGGATCACGGTCGATTCGGCCGTGGCGGCCGCGGCGGGTTCGTTCGAGGCCGGCGCCCCCGGCAGCGGTTCCGGGTGGTAATGACCGACGTTCGACGGCGCGATCGGCGGCGGGGGTGCCTGCAGGTAGCTCGGCGCGGGCGGCGGGACCGGCGCGACGGGCGGGGGCGGCGGGGGCGCGGCGGGCGGCGTCCGAGACGGGACGGTGGAGATCGTCGGCAGCGGCGGCAGGATCGTTGTCGCGGGCGAGGTGGCCGGGGCGGCCA
>NZ_CDWTNB010000181.1:0-8025 GCF_977947065.1 Frankia sp. CgJB1 | reverse complement strand
GGCGGGGACACCGGCCGGCGCGGACCGGAGGCGCGTGGTCCACGCCGGGCGCGCCGCCGGCGGAAGCGGGGGAAGCGGCGGACCAGCGTCCGGCGGTCGTGGGCCGCAGCGGCCGGACCTGGCGGGAGATGCCCCGGCGGATCCGCGGCGCCGGGGCCGACTGCCGGGTACGCCTGGTCAGCCTCGCCGGGCTGGGCTTCGGCGCCCTGCGTACGGCCGGCGCGGGCGGCCCGTCGACGCTACGGGTCGGTATGGAGCTGCTCTCGCTCGGAAACCCGCTGACCCCCCTGCTGCTCGATATCGTCGACGGCCCCGACGGGGCGCCCACGGGTTACGAGGCGCCCACGGGTTACATCACGAGCTGGGCGGCTGGCCCGCTCACCGACCCGCTCGAGCGGCAACGCGGCGACGACAGCATGGCCGCGCAGCTCGCGAACGGTGAGTTCGCCGCCCCCGCGGACGTCATGGACATGCTCGCCCCGCTCGGCGCGCTGCTCGACGACGCCGCGACCCAGCTCGGCGTCGTTCCCATCGAGCTCAGCCCGGACCATCTCGTGCACTGCCGGGGATCGCTGCGGCTGGTCGGGTACGGCCGCCACGGGTACGCGCCGGCCCGGGGGGTGATCCCGCCTGCGTCCGAACGTAGCCAGGACACGGTGGAACTGCTCGGCGACGACATCCCGGCACCGGACGCCCCGCTGGAGGAGTGGCGGGCAGCGCAGGTCCGGGCGTTGGCCCGGCTGATCGGGTGGTTGTCCACCGGCCGCCGGCCGACCGCCTACGGTGCGGTGACGGGCGGATCGCGGGCGGCGCGCGAGCAGGCGGTGGACCGGTACCTGCGGGGCTGCGGGATCGACGCCTGGGTTGCCGACCTGCAGCCCGGCCGGCTCCGGGAGGAGCTCACGACGCTGGCCGCCGCGGCGCGGCGCACGAAGATCACCGAGGGTCTCGCCGCCTCCGACGTCATCATCGCCTACCATCACGACGCCGCGGCCCGTGGCGGGTTCGGCGACCGCAACCCCCGCTTCGAGCGGGGCCTGGTCGGCGGCACGTACCTGGGCACGGTCGACCGGGTCGACCCCCGGTTCGTCGTGATGAAGCTCAGGTACGGCGTCCGGGTCTTCGTGCCGCGTTCCGGCACCGGGTTCGACGTCGATCTCACCACCGTCCTGCAGGCCGGTGAGCAGCGCCCGGTGACGGTGCGCCGTTTCGACGAGACGCTCACCCCGCGCGGCGATCCCACGGGCCTGCGGGGAGTGTTCGCGCCGGCGGGGACGGAGGTCATGACGGCCGAGCGCCGGGTCAACCCGGAGCCGGTGCGCCTCGCGGCGAGCCTGCAGTCCGGGCGGGCGGCGGTCGGCGTGGCCGCCTTCGAGGCCGCGGACCTGTCCAGCCCGCTGGCTGGCCTGCTCGGCGGTTCCGGCTGGCTGCTCTGCCCGCCCGACGACCTCGCCCGGACCCTGGTTGCGCTGCGACGCGTGCGGTCCGCGCACCGGGCACCGGACGGCGCGGTGCCCGATCCGGCCCGGATCATCGCCTTCGGTGTCGACCCGGCGGCTCTGACCGAACCGAACGCCCTGGCGAGCGCCGGCCAGCCGGTGGAGTTCGCGCTGCCGCTGCTCGACGAGGACGGCCAGGCCCACGCTCCGCGCGCCTGGAGGGACCTGCCGCTGGTCGATGACGTCTCGTTGCAGGGGCTGCGCAGGCGCATCGGAGCGACGGCGGGGCAGAGCGCGGCCCGGCGGCTGTTCGCCGCGGCCTTCGCGCACCTGCTGGTGAACCCGGACGAGAGTGCCCTCGCGGCCGACACCGGCAGCCCGCAACGCGGTGGGCGTAGCGCAATCATGACGATGCTGCAGGAGATCGGTCGGGCGTTCGCCGGGCGGCCGGACCTGATTGTCACGGTCACCGCGGAGCTCGCCGAGCAGCAGAGCGTCCTGGCGGCCCGGGACAGCGCGAAGATGCTCGACGAGCTCGCGGCGGTCCTGCGGCCGCTGCCGGCCGAGCGCCGGATCGTCATCGACGTGATGCGGCTGGTCATGCGGGAGCGGATCCGGCCGGAGACCCGCCGGATGCTGCTCGCCGAGACGCTGCCCGCGACTGGTGTCCTCACCGGTTGCTGGGGTGACGTCTGGCAGATCACCGCGGTCGGCCTGACCGAGCTGACCGAGGCCCTCGAACGGGTGGCCGCGACCGGGCAGGTGCTGGCCCGGGCACCCCGACTCGACCGCGACGCGGTTGTCTCGCTCGCGGTCGCCGGCGCGGCGCCGGCGGTGGTGCGGTGCGCGCCGCTGCTGCCCGTCGATCTGATCCGCGAACTCACGGAACGTGCCCGGGTGACGCCCGAGGTGCTGCGGGGGGGAACCAGCCCGGTGAGTGGGCGGCCCGGCAGCGGCATCGTCCACCGGATCGAGCTGCTCGCGTGGGCCGGCGCCGAGGCGGTGCCCGGACTCACCGAGGACGAGGTCCGCCGGTTCGTGCTCGACGGCGGCCCGGATGGCGGCCCGGATGGCGGCCCGGTGGAGGGCGCGACCGCCTCCGCCGCGACCGCCTCCGCCGAGGACGTGTCGGCCCCGGTCGCGGACCCGCGGGCCGCGTTCGCCGAGACCCCGGTCGTCGCCCCTGAGCCGGACTGGATGCCGGACTGGTGCGCGGCCCTCGCGGCTGCCGGCGGGCTGGCGGCCGACGAGGTGCGGGACCGGGCGATCGAGGAGAACCTCCTGGCCGGACCGGGTCCGGTGCCGCCGTCGCGGTGGGACCCCGACATCGCCGGGTGCCTCGCCGAACGGTGGGAGACGACGAGCCTCGCCGAGCTGATCGAGCTCGGGCGGGTGCTGGCCGCGGGTGACCTGCTCTGGATCCGCTCGGTGGCCGTCACGGTCGGGGTGTCCGTGTCGGAGGTGGTCGACGCGGCACTTGCCCAGCGCCTGCTCGGCCAGGCGCGGCCACCGTCACCATCCGACTGGTCCCAGGCGGACGTCGCCTCCTACCTCACCGAACGGTGGACCGCGGTGCCGTTGGTGGCGTTGCTCGACGTGGCCCGGGACCTGACGCGGTCGAGCGTCGGCTGGCTGCGCGCGGTGGCCGACGCCGCCGCGGTCCCGGTCTCCAGCGCGATCGACCGGGCCGTCGCGGAGGGCATCCTCGGCGAGGCTTCGCCGACGGACACGGCGACGGACGCGCTGACGGACGCGGCGCTGCCGCCGCTGATCGCCGGCTACGTCGCCGCACGCTGGGACGAACGGTCGCTGCGGGACATCATGGCGACGGTCCGGGTCCTGGTGAACGGCGACCTGGAGTGGCTGCGTTCCTTCGGCGCCGCGCTCGGCGCGAATCCGGGCGACCTCGTCGACGAGGCCGTCACGGCGGGCCTGCACCAGGCTGACCCGCCGCCCGATCCCGTCTGGTGGGTCGATCCGCGCGTCGTTGCGTTCGCGCGATCCCGGTGGGGCGTCCTGCCGCTCGACACCCTGCTGAAGATCGTCCGATGCCTCGCCGTCGAGGACATCGTCTGGACCACGCAGTTCGCCGAGCTTGTCGCGGCAGACCCGTCGACGGTGATCGAGACCGCCTTCCAGGAGAACCTGCTCGGCAGGCCGGGCATGTCGGCGTGGGCGGTGGCCCTGTTCGACGACGACGTCGTCGGGCTGTACCTGTCCCGGCGCTGGGGCATCCATCCGCTCGCCGAGACCCTGAACAGGGCCAGCCTGATCGGGGCGGCGCGCGACTGGCTGGTCCGGCTCGCCCGGATGTCCGGGCAGGACGTGGCCGACGTGCTCGACACCGCGATCGCGGAGGGAGTCCTGCGCCGCGGGGCGCAGTCCGCGCCCCCTCGCTGGAGGGTGTCTCCGCGCCCTATCTGGCCGCTCACTGGGGCACGATGCCGCTGCCCCGGCTGCTCGTCGAAGCGGCGCGCGCGGCCCGGGGCGAGCCGGACCCCACAGGACCCCTCACCACCGGTCCGGCGGGGCCGGCCACCACGGGTCCATCCGGTTCGTCTGGTTCGCCTGGTCGGGTTGCCGATTCGTCCGCGTCCTTCGCGGCGGAGGTCGCGTCGCTGGTCGCGCTCGACCCGGCTACCGTCGCCGCGACCTGCGGTGCCCGCCTGGTGCGGGTGGCCGCCGCGCTGCACGGGGCGCCGCGCCTGGTGTCGGCGCTGGGCGCGTTGGACCCGCCCGCCCGGGCCTGGTTGCTGGCGGTCGCCGACCTGCTGCCCGCGGGCGCGGACGAGGTGGATCTGGCCGTCGCCGCTACCACGGACGCCCCGGTCGCCGTGGTCGGCCTGGCTCTGGAGCACGGCATAGCCGAGACACGAGGCCGCTGCCGCGGCCGCGTGTCTCGGCCGGGTACCCGAGGCCGACCGGCCGGTGCTCGCGCCGCTCGGGGGGCTGCTCGCCCGGATACCCGTGGCCGTGCTGGTGACACTCGCCTCGCTCGACCTGGAACCCGCGGTCCGCCGGGCCCTGGCCGGCGTCGAGCAGGCACATCCGGGCGCCGTGGACGTGGTCGCGCGGCACGGGGCGCCGGCGGCGCCCATTGTCACCGGGCCCCGGTCGCAGGCGATGATCTCGCTGCTGCAGCGGATCGAGCCGACACCGGGACTCGTGCCGTGGATCCTGACCGCGGGTCCCGAGGCGGCGGTCGCGGTCGCCACGGCCGGTCCCGGCGTCATCGACGTCGCCGCCCGGGCCGCCGACGCCTGGCGGCGTGGCGACGTCGCCGGCCCACTCGCCGCGATCAAGGCAGCCTGGGAGGCGACCGGCCCGACGGACCGGGTCTGGCCCGTCCCGGCCGCGGGCGTCAGCCGCCGGGGTGACAACCTCATCCGGCTGGCCATCACCGTCTATCCCCTCGCGGCGCGGGGACGTTCGGTCAGCGAGATCCTGAGCATCCTCGCGCGCTGACCCGCGGCCACCCCGCCCGCTACCCGCCCGCCCATGCCGCTGTCACTCACGCCGCCGTCACTCACGCCGCCGCCACCGCTGTCGTAATTGTCACCGCGGCGGGGGTGGCCTACGAGGCCGTGGAGGGGGAGGCGGCCTTCTACGGACCGAAGATCGACGTGCAGATCGTCGACAGCGCCGGCCGTGAAGCCACCCTGTCCACCGTGCAGATCGACTTCCATCAGCCAGAACGGTTCGATCTGCACTACGCGGGCCCGGACGGCGCGATGCGCCGGCCGGTCATGGTCCACCGCAGCGTCATCGGCAGCGTGGAGCGGGCCGTGGCCCACCTCATCGAGTCGCACGGCGGTGCCTTTCCACCATGGCTTGCGCCCGTCCAGCTGGTGGTCCTTCCGATCTCCGACGCCGAGGTACCCCACGCCCTCGCGCTGGTCCGGCAGGCGGCCGACCGGGGACTGCGGGCCGAGGTCGCCGGTCCGGAGCGCGGCACCCTGGGCGCGCGGGTACGGGCCGCTCGTCTGGTGCCCTACCAGGCGATCATCGGTGCCCGGGAGGCAGCCGACGAGCGGGTCTCCCTGCGGCTGCGGGACGGGCGCCGCCTGGAGGCCCGGCCCGCCGCGGAAGTCCTGGCCGGCATCGATCTCCTGACAAGCGCGCACGGCACCGATCTATGGACCAATCCCCGGGAGGCCGGTGTCCGCCCGTAGCCGGCACCCGGTGGCCCGCCCGCTGCCCGCCGGTTGGCCTCGACGCGCGGGGGAGCGCCCGACCCGCGGGTGTTCTCAATAGACATGCGTCGACATACCAAGCGGCCCCATATTGGCGAGTATCAGTATGGGGCCGCGTTCTTTGTGGCTGGGCTGAAATTTACACGCCGCGCAGCTCCCGGTATTTACTCAGCACGTCTTTCACAGCGTCCGTCACGGGCTGTTCCTCGGTGAGTGGCGTCCAGGTGTAGGCGTCGTGTTCCTGAAGTTCGACCGGCTCAGGGCTGGCCACGTCCACGGCGAAGTTGAACTGTCGGATTTTCTTACCACTTCCTGATGCGTAGTCGAAACTGTCGAGGTAATCGCGGACGGCGGTCACGTGCAGGCCGGTTTCTTCCTCGACCTTCCGGATAAGCGCCGAATCCAGCGCCTCACCCGGCTCGACTTTTCCGCTGGGCAGCTCGAAAATCCCGCCCATGAAATCGTCCTCAGGATGTTGGAGAAGTAGCACCTTGCCGTCGTGCTGGACAACTGCGCCGACGACGAACTGCTGTACCTCGTCGCGCTCGGCCTCGGCCCGCTGTCGGACTCTCGCGGTCACTGTTCCTCAAAGAATTGTACGTGGTTGAAGCGGCGCGGCGTGAGGGTGTCGGGAAGCAACTCATGCACGCGCTTTTTGAGCTTGCCATGAAGCACGATTGCAGCCGTGTGGAGTGGCAGACTGAAGCCACCAACCAGGACGCCCAGCGTTTCTATGTCGAGTTGGGCGTGCCAGTGTTCGAGGGCAAGGCGTTCTATCGACTGGAAGGCGACAAGTTGCGGCGGGCCGCTGGTTTTCCTGTAGAGACAGGGTGAGAGCGAGGTGGTTCAGACACCGACCTCGTCGCCATTATCCTGCGATGATGTGATTGACAGCATCGCCGACAGCCATAGTCGTCATTTCCGGGAGATGGAGGGCTCTGCCGGGCCGCTCGTTAAGACCGGGCGACGGACGCGGGGATCGCGCCGGCACCTCCACTCTCCGTCAAGCATGATCTGCAGCCGCCTTGTGTTGGCGGTTGGGCGGTGAACAGGGCGACTACCTCGGCCAGGCTCGCCGGTTCCCACAGCTCCCAAGCCGTCCCGGTACGCCCCATGCCGCCCTCCTACGCCGCGCCAGACCGTCGGTCCGGCGCGTGACCTCCGGCGGGGGCTTCTAGCGGGACGATGCCCGGCTTGACCAGGTCGAGGCCGGCGAAGAGTCGAACTCGGGCCGATTCGAGCCGTCAGCAGCAACATGTACCGGCCGCGCCCGGATGAAGCCCTGGCGGGCGGCCGACGGTCCGTCGCGCCGATGATGGGTATGGCTGGGAGCGACCGAAGGGGCCGGGCCGAAGGGCCGGTCGGTGCCCATCCTGGACCCTGGAGGATCGGCTCGCCGACCGGCGGGAGCGGAGAACAGGAGGCCGCGGTGCCGTGATCCCAGATGCGGAGATCAACGAGTTGTTCGCCGTCCCGAGCCCGTGCGCGACGCTGTACCTGGGCCTGTCCGATCAGATGGACGGGATTGCGGCGGATCGGGCGGTCCGGTGGCGGCGCCTGCGCGACAGCCTGGCCGCCGACGGGGCGGATGGCGCGACGCTGGGCGCGTTGGACGAGGTCGTGGCATCCCTCGGCCCGCAGAACGCCGCTCTCGCGGTGTGCGCCGCGAATGGCAGGGTCGTCTGGTGTCATCGGCTGCGACGGCAGGTGGCGGACCGGGCCGTCTGGGGCTCGCTGCCCTGTACGTTGCCGATGCTCGCCTACCGGCAGAGCAGCGTGCCCTGCGTGGTCGTGCTCACCGACCGGACGGGCGCCGACCTGCGGGTGGCCGGGGACGGACTGCGGTTCGCCGGTGAGGTCGTCGGCTCCGACGACGAGATCGAGCGCAATGCCCCCGGCGGCTGGTCGCAGCGCCGCTACCAGGATCGTGCCGAGGACTCGTGGGATCACAACGCCGCGCAGGTCGCTGAGGCGGTGACCGAGCTGACCGAGCGGGTGGACGCCGCGCTGGTGGTTCTCGCGGGAGACGTCCGGGCCGTGCAGCTGCTGCGCAAGCATCTGCCGCCCCGGGTGACCCCGCTGGTCCACCAGCTCGAACACGGGGGGCGCCACCCCGGGCGGAACGACCGGTTCCATTCCCGGGAGGTGCGGGAGCTGGTCGAGGCCGAGGTTCGCGACCGGACCCGCGCCGTGCTCGACCGCTTCGCCGAGGACCGCGCACACGGCCGGGCGGTCGACGGGGTGCCCGCGACGCTCGACGCGCTCGTCCGTGCTCAGGTGGGCACGCTGCTCGTCGTCGACGATCCCGGCGACGACCGGGCCGCCTGGTACGGGCCGGAGCCCGCGGACGTCGCCACCGAGCCGGGCGCGCTGGCCCGGCGGGCCCGCCGGGC
>NZ_CDWTNB010000180.1:0-8036 GCF_977947065.1 Frankia sp. CgJB1 | reverse complement strand
GTTCACTTCCCGTAGACCCGACATAGAATAATCAAGTTATTTCAATGCAAATCCTGTGCATTATTCCGGCGTTGATCGCGTCGATAGAATCCATCCGCGGCTCGGTTCCCGACGGGGCCGCGGTGGTGTCCACGTGCGGCCGCGGCAGCCGTGGCAGGCGGTCGACCGGCAGACCTGGGTGACTCATCAGTTGGGCGATGACCCCCAGCGGGATGGACTGCTCCGAACGCGAACAGGCGGCGCTCAGGGTGTGGGCCGCCTGGGTTGACGCGTACTCGGTGAAGGCGCGGAGTAGAGCCGTCTTTCCGCAGGCCACCGGACCATTGACGATGACAGTCTGACCTCTGGCAGGTAGACAGTCAATGAAGGTGGCCTGTAGTCGAGCGAGTTCATGGTTTCGTTCCACCAAGGACACGGTACCGCCTCTTTCTGGAACCGCTGTGTTCGCCTTCGTGGTGCATCCACGGCTCCCTTGATCCAGAACTCAACGGTCCGTAACCCGAGTTCGCGGGCGGGCCTGTGAACGTCAGCGCATGGCTACGATTTCCGGAGAATGGTCCTACGATATCAGACCATTCCCCTTGATTGAGGTCAAGGGTAAGTACCTTAGAGTGGTGGAGATCGCAGAAGGTTGCCGGCCGTCTGAGGCAGGTAGTGCCGCATCGGCCCAGGTTTTTCCTGTTACGGGGGACGCGCCGGCCGGGTCCCGTGTTTGCCGGGCTGGTCGTTTGATGCAGGGTAGGCTGTTGGTGAAGGCCGCCCGGGTCGGGGAGTGGGCGGCGGCGAGTAACACCGCGACCACCGCGTCCAGGCCAGCATGATTCGCTGCCACCTCATCTGGCGGAGCAAGCACGCCGACGGCCGACGTCTACGTCAGGTTGTCAAGCGGGCAAACGGTGCCTGATGCGGCAGTAGTTCCCAGAATCACAATTCACTCCCCGGGAAGGCCCGCTATGTTCCCTCTCATGGGTTCGTCTGGCGCAGATGGCGGTACCCCGCGCAGCGGCATGGTGGGCGGGTCGATCATGTTTTTCGCTTTCTTGTCCGAACTCGCGATGCTGGGCACTTTGGCGGGTGCCGGACTCGATCTCGCCTCGTCAGCCGTCGTCGGTGTTGCCTTGGCGGTCCTGCTGCCGCTGATGGCGGCCGTCGGCTGGGGGGTGTGGCTCGCCCCCGCGTCACGACGTCGGCTTCGCGGGCCGGCGCTGCTGATGGTGAAGATCCTCCTGTTCTGTCTGACCGCGATCGCCACGGCGCTGGCTGGGCATCGCGTCTGGGCAGTGGTGTTCGCGGTCACAGCGATCGCCGCGACGGCCGGTGGTCACCGCATCGACAGCCGAACCCAGGCGCGGTGTAAGGTCACGCCTTTTCGGCGGCCTTCCTAACCGCCGTGAGCCAGTCATTCAGCCCGCTGCGGAGTTTCGTGCTGCTGAAGATGAGGCCGAGGAAGGGCATAGACATCGATTCCATGCTCGTGACCCGCACCGTACCGTCCGGTGTCCGTTCGAGAACGTTGCGGTGAACAGCCTTGATGCCGGCGGAGACCCCACTCCAGGTGATCTCGTGGAGTGGATCGACGACCGCCAGGGTCGAGCGGACCCGTGACTTCCCGTTGACCCAGATGAAGGACGTATCGACGGCCACCCCGCCGTGAACCTGCACGTCCCGGACGGCGGGGTTCCACGCCGGCCACCGGTCTATCTCGCTGATCAGCCGCCATACCTTCTCGGTCGGCGCGGCCACGGAGATCTCCGCCGTGGCCTTCACCGGCGCCTTTTCGTCGAGCACGCGCTTCTTGGCGTATTCTTCGTGAAGCTCGGCGATGCCGGGCCCGCGGTAGAATAGATTCGATGTCATATCCGCTCCTTCGGTCTTTCGACCTGGTTGTCGCCGGTGGGTCTGGTCGGGTGCTGGAACGGTTGGCCGGCAATGATGATCTTGAGTACCCGTATGTTGTGGGGGCGAGGTGAGGGCGGGACCGCCACGAGGGTCGGGCCGACCGCGACAGGCGGGGGCGTTGTGCCCTCGCCTGTCGGTCGGTCGAGCTGTCCGACATGATCGATATCTTTCGGTCCCGGGCCATCGCCAGTGGTTGCTAACGCCGTTAGCCAACGCTAGCTAACAACGTTGGTGACGGTCAAGGGGCGTGCGGAAGGTCGCCGATCCGGGGCGTCGCGGAGTAGCAGCAGGTAGGGGCTACTGAGGGGGATGGCCTCGTGACGGAGGCTTCGGCCTCCGTCTTTCGCCGAGGTTGATCATATGCTGTTAATGATCTAGAAGGCTTGGGACGGTGTCAGCCGCCGTCCCAGCCGACTACCCGGAGTAGCCCGGTCCCTCCACCGGGCGCAGCGCCTGACTGTCGTCATGAGCGCCACCCTGCCAGAGGTGTCGAGGGACCGGGATCTGCTCAGTGTTCGTCCCAGTGACCGTCGTGGGCGGCGTGTCGGTGGCCGTTGTGGACGTAGTCGACGTGGTCGTGGTGCGGAACGGCGACGTGCCCACATCCCGCCGCATGGTGGTGCGCATGCTCGGCGTGCTCGCTGTGGCCGGCGGGGTCGCAGTCGTCGGCGTGGTCCTCGTGCATGCGGTGCAGATGCCCGTCGTGGACGTAGTCGACGTGGTCGGCGTGCGGGACCGCCACGTGCCCGCAGCCCTCGGCGTGGGCGTGCTCCTCGGCGGTGTGGTGGGGCAGGTGGGTGGTCGTGGTCATGGGGTTTCCTCCTGTACGTGGGTGAGGGCGTCGCGCACGATGTGCGCGACGTGGTCGTCGGTCAGCCGGTAGGCAATCTCGCGTCCTCGGCGCGCCGATGCCACCAGGCCCGCTCCCCGCAGGACCCGAAGGTGCTGGGAGATCAGCGGCTGACTGACCCCGACCGCGGCGACGATCTCGTGGACGCAGCGCGGACCGTCCGCCAGCTCGGCGATCATGGCGAGCCGCACCGGGGCGGCCAACGCGCGCAGCAGCCCGCTGGCCGCCTCCAGGGCGTCCGGCGAGATCGCATCAGCCACATGCACACATTAGCATTTATTCATGGGTTGTGCCTGTGTGTATCTCAACAATCGCTATCGGTACTGGCAACGGTTGTCGCATCGGGAATCAGCGTGGCGAGAGCACGTTTGTTGATCTTCCCGGCCGGGGTCAGCGGGAACACGTCGACGACCTGGAGCTGGTCGGGCAGCTTGTACGCGGCGAGTTCCCGGTCGCGCAGGAAGGCCGTGAGCTCGCTCAGCCGCGGCGGTTGACCGGATGCGATGATGCAGGCGCAGGAGCGTTCCCCCAGCGCGGCGTCGGCGACGGGCACGATGGCGACGCCCGCGACACCAGGGTGGGCGCGCAGGTGGTCTTCGACCTCCTCCGCGGAGACCTTGTCTCCAGCGCGATTGATCACGTCCTTGAGCCGGCCCTCCACAACCAGGTGTCCGGGAAACGGGGCTCACCTCACGGACCGCTGGACCCGGCTGGCCAGCCGACTCCGGAATGCTCCTCGCGGTGGTCAGCAGGCGACTCTCCCGGCGAGCAGGCTCGCCCGGAAGGCGGCGAGGTCAGCCTCCGAGTCGTCGTACCGCCAGTCACCCTTCACGCCATCCTTGATGTTCATCGCCGTCCAGACGAACCCCAGCACCTGGGGGTGGCTCTGCAGCCAGCTGCCGAACGAGGCGATCCAGCTGGTCTTGTACTGGTCCCGCTGGGCGCCCACCTCGGTCAGCAGGACCGGCTTGGCCGATAGCGCGGCCAGTTGGGCCATGGACGGGTCGTACGTCTGCGCGGCGGAGCTCTCCTGCACGCCGTACCCTGTCAGACCCATCAGGTCGACCCACTTGTCGCCGGGGTAGTACTCGGCCAGCGGCGTTCCCGACGTCCCGCGGAGCACGTTCGGCGACCACACCCACAGCGCATTCGTGACGCCGGCGTCTCGGAAGAGGCCGACCACGTGCTGCCATGCCGCCACGAACAGCGCCGGTGTGTTCGAGCCAACCGACGCCCACGGGTACCAGTAGCCGTTCATCTCGTGGGCGAACCGGATCAGGACGGGGCGTCCGTACTTCTTCACTACCATCGCGATGGCCCGGTAGTGGTCATCCCACCGGCCCTCGATGGTCTTGTCGAGCGTGAAGTCGCTCTGGTTGACCCCCTTGTCCGGGTTCCACGGCTCGACCGTCACGATCGGTGTCACCGGCACCGCGCCGAGCACCGTTGGGTCCAGGCCGTGGGTCACGGAGACGAAGAACTGGGCCATCGCCGGCAGGCAGCCCGTCGTGCGCGCAACCTCGCCCAGCGACGCCTGGCTGATGCCGGGCACCGTGACGCCGAACTGCGGACGGGTCCTGAACACGGTTTCGACGGTCGCCCGCGACGGCTCGGCGCCGCGAGCGGCGCCGCCGGTGGCGCCGCTCGGGGACACAGGTTCCCGAGACGGGCCGTCGCCGGGGGAGCTGCAGGCGAAAACCAGTACGCTCGCCGCCACCATCAGGCAGACGGCAGACCGCCGTCGCATCAGCGCCTCCCCACCAGGTACCTCGGCCGTCTGGCTGGTACGTCCGCCGAACAATGACCGAAATCCAAACAATGACTGAAAAGTGTACAGGCGTCCTGAAATACGGCCTTGGCGCACCTCGTTGGCGAGGCTACCCGACGCCCGGATTCCACCGGGACCGAAGTCAGGAACGCGATGTGCCCGCGGTCTGGCTTGACTGGAGCAGAGGTCCCCGCGACGGTAGCTGTACCTTGGTGACCAGCGCGTGTTCGAGCGCCGGCCCGAGCATGACCGCTGCCGTGTTCGTGATATGGGAGTCGTCGCGGTACAGCAGCACGCTGCCCCGTACGGCCGGGCAGGGTCCGGTCCCCGGGCACAGGATGACGTTCAGGTCGCCCGCGCTGACCGCTGGTTCGCGGCCCTCGACGACCGCCTGCAGCAGCGGGTCGCGGGGCAGTCCGGAATCCCGCGGGAACGAGCACGACCGCCAGTTGTCGATTGCGCCGGAAATACACGCCGGAATGTCTTCCGGTGGATTCGGGGTGTCGACGATGTAGACCAGCGGAGCACCCAGGGACGCGAGCCGTGCGATCGTGTTCCGCCATCCCGCCACAACCTTTTCTTCGTCGCCGGTGTACCGGTTGTACGTACTCAGGAAGATCACGTCCGGCTTTGGTTCCGCGGCGAGCCGGCGAAACGTGTTCTCTCGCCAGGTGTCGCACTCGGTGAACTCCCGGCCGAGCTGCTCGCTGCGGACCGAGATAGCGGGTAACGGGCAGCCGACCTTGGTCAGCACCTCCACCGACCAGTCGCTGCCGCGGGCCATGTGGTAGACTGCCCCGAACCACTGGGCGGCGTGCGAGTCCCCCAACAGGACCACCCGGCCGGTGGCGCCGTCGGTGTTCAGCTGGCAGGGCGGGCTCGTGGTCTGGCGGGGACTTACCATGCAGCCGTCCGGAAGCCGCGGCAGGTCGTCGTACGCGGACCAAGGCGCGGGCGTCACCGGGCCGCTCAACAGGCCGCCGGGTTGGTCGAACGGGTCACGCACCACCGTGGCCGCGGGCAGGTGCGGCAGCACCGCCACCGCGTCCCGGCCACCGCCCCGCATCCGCTGCAGCGCATCGGTGCCGACCAGCATGCCGGTGGCGGCCGGCAGCAACGTCGCGGTGACGGCGATCGCGAGGCCACGACGCCAGCCCGACGCCGCGACCGCCGAGAGCCGCACCGGACGCTCGACCAGCCGCACCGACAGCTCGGCCGGCACGGCGCAGGCCGCGACCACTGCCGTGCGCGCTTGCCAGCTCAGGTCTCCCACCCGCGCCTCGACCAGGACGAGCACGGCCCAGTGCCACAGGTACAGGCTGTACGACCGGCTTCCGATGACGGTCAGCACCCTGGTCCCCAACAACCGGCCCGCACCCGCCCGGAGGCTGCGGTGTCCCGGGTGGACGTCGGTACCCGCCGCGATGACCGCTGCCGCGCCGAAGGTGGGCAACAAGGCCCGCCGTGCCCGGGTAGACCGTCACGCTGTCGTAGCTGACGACGGCGGCCACCACCGCCACGCACCCCGCCGAGCCGAGCACGATCCTCACCCCGGTGACGGTGCGGCCGCGGTCGAGTCTGGCGAGCGCCGGCGCGGCGAAGGCGAGCAGCGCACCGACGCCGAACTGCCACGCCCGGGCCGGCGAGCCCAGGTAGGCGACCGGCGTCTCCACCAGGGTCCAGTGCAGCGACAGCGCCAACGACAGGGCGACGAGCCCGAGCGTGACCGGGACCGCGACGGCGGCCAGCGACATCGTGGCGCGCCAGGCGAACAGCACGACGAGCAGCAGGAGAAGCGGCCAGACGAGGTAGAACTGCTCCTCCACGCTGAGCGACCAGAAGTGCAGCACCGGACTGGGGTCCCGACCGCTGGCGAGGTAGTCGGTCTGGTTCGAGATGAACCGCCAGTTGACCAGGTAGACCGAGGCCGCCGCGACGTCGTGCACCGTCTCCGCCTGGCGCAGCGGCGGCATCGTCAGCCAGCTCGCCACGGTGACGAACACCAGGACGACGCAGGCCGCCGGCAGGATGCGCCTGGCCCGGCGCGCGTAGAACCCCGCCAGGCTTATCCGACCGGTGACCTAGGCCTCCCGCACGAGCAGGCTGGTGATGAGGAACCCCGAGACAACGAAGAACACGTCGACCCCGACGAAGCCGCCAGCGGCGTGGGGGACCTGACCGTGGTAACACAGCACGGGCAGCACAGCCAGGGCGCGTAGCCCTTCGATGTCGGGGCGGAAGCCGAGCCGTTCCTCGATCCGCACCAGACCCGGGTGGGGTCGCCGCAGCGGCACGGTGACCGTGCCGTCCGTCGTCCTCATGGTCCTCATGCCGGCCGCTCTCATGGCCCGCCTGGCCTGATCAGTGCCATAGCACGGTCGGGTCGACCCAGCCGGTGGCCAGCAACGCGATGACCGCCAGCCCGACGGTGATCGCCAGCCCGTCGGGCCAGCGCAGGTGCTCGGAGGCCGGGAAGTCCAGGTCGTCGTCGTGACGTTCCACATCGCTTCACCCCTGGCGCAGGGCCGCGCTGGCGGGTGGAGCGCCGTGCGAGGGCGAGACCGGTGCGCTGTTGGCCGGCGCGTTGTGGGCCGGCGCGCTGTAGGCCTGCGGACCGCCGGTCCATGCCCGGACCACGGAGTCGGGCTGAGACTGCCTGGCGCGGTGCCTGCTGCGTGCCGGCCGGTCGCCGCGCCCCACGAGCAGGCGGCTAAGCTCGAACAGGAGCGGGATGCTCAGATAGCTGTGGCCGAGCTGGAACAGAATCATGAGCCAAAAGTTTTCCCAGCCGAACCGCCAGACGTCGAGAGCAATGCCGATCCATGTCGTGCACGTCGTCAACAGCAGCCAGTAGAAGGCGGTCCGAGCCACGCTGCGGACCAGCGGGTTCCCCCCTTTGCGCACGGAGCCGGTCGCCACCCAGGATGCCGTGCGACCACGCACCATGTGCAGGATCGCGACAGCGTGGCAGAAGCTGTACACAAGTTGCACCCGCAGCACTTCGAAACGCCATCGACCGCGGCTGGTAGCCGGGAGCAGGACCAGCCACACCCAGGCTGCGGCCAGGAACGGCAGAAAGTTATAGGGCCGCACCAGCTCCGGGTAGACGTACACCATCAACAGGCCAGGCATGTTAATGGTAAAGACGTTGATCGTAGTGGAAATATAGTAGAGGAACCCGCTCCAGAAGCAGGCCCGCTGTTTCCAGTCGAGCTTGATGTGGCGTAGCTGACGGGTCCGCAGCAGGGCCATGGAACCGCTGCACCAGCGGTACTGTTGGTTGATGAAACCGGCCAGGTCAGCCGGGCACAGGCCGGTCGCCAGCACCACCGGTACATAGCGGATGGTGTAGCCCGCCGCCAGCAGCTTGACACCGGTGAAGACGTCCTCGCTGTGTTCTATCTGGGCGAAGCCGCCCGCCTTCCGCAGGCTGCCGCGCCGGTAGATCGCATTGGTTCCGACGCAGATCGGGACGCCGACGGCGTCGCGGGACGGCTGCACCCAGGGATAGTCATTAAA
>NZ_CDWTNB010000179.1:0-8126 GCF_977947065.1 Frankia sp. CgJB1 | reverse complement strand
CCCAGACGAGAACCGTAACCCCATTTCCCGGTAATCTTCGCTGCGTGACTCGACGTCGACCGCGCCAGACCCGATGGCTGCCGTTCGCCGGCACCTCCCGCCCGTGGCCGGGGGCGCACCCCGCGCCGGGGTTGCGATCCAGGATCGCGCCGCGCCGGGTTCTCACCGTTGCTGGCCTTGCGCTGTTCGCGGTGCCGGTGTTCGCGGTGAGCGCCTCGGCCGGGGAGATCGGAACCCTCTACAACCCCGATCCGCTCACGGCCGTGCAGTCATGGGCGATCTACGGCGGCACCATCGTCGGTGGGTTCGTCATCGCGATCCTGCTGGCCGCGTGGTCGAGCCGCAAGAGCGGGCCGGTGCGCTACCGCCCGGGGCAGCCCTGGGAGCACGACGAGATCTGGATCGGCTCCAAGCCGGAGGAGATCGAGGGCGAGCAGGCGAAGACCGCCCTTCCCGGCGCGGGTGGTGCCAGTGGCAACTGGTGAGCCGTTCACCCACGAGCAGCTCGACCGGCTGAACCGGGCCCGGGAGCTCGCCGAGACGCATACCGGTATCCACGTCAGCATCCGGATCGGCGCGGTGCGCGGCGACGCCCGGCTCGCCGCCGAGCGGATCCTCGCGAACCTCGTCGACGACGCGGGGCGGGATGCCGCCGTGCTGATCCTCGTCTTGCCCGGGCAGCGGTTCGTGCGGATCGCCACGACCCCGGCCGCCAAGAAGCGGATCGGCGACTCGGCCGCCGGGCTCGCCGCGTTGACGATGGCCTCCAGCTTCGCGCTGGGCGACCTGGTCGGCGGCCTGATCGCCGGTATCCGCCAGCTCGCGGACGCGGCAGGTGGCGCGGGCGGCGCAGCCGCCGGGACCCTCCCCCCGACGCAGCCTTCGTTGGCGGTCAGCCCGACGCCCTGACCCCGCTGGCCCCGACCGGCGTGATGCGGGTACGGTACGCTACGCCGCCTCGATGTCCTTCTTGCGCGCGGCCAGCGCCCGGACGAGCCCGTCGCGGCCTTCCAGCAGGGCCCGCCGCAGGGGCGGAACCGGGTTGTGCTCGGCCAGGTAGGCGTCGACCTTCGCCACCGTCTCCGGTTCGATCACCGATGCCGGGAACAGCATCTGGGTGATGGTAGAAGCCATGTCGAAGCTGCGGGTCTCCCAGATCCCAGCGATCTCGTCGAAGAAACGGTCCACGTAGGGCCGGGTCAGCTCGAGCTGGTCGGAGATCCAGAAACCGCCCATCGTCGCGGCGGCCAAGTGGTTCGACAGGGTGTCCGAGTCCATGACCGCCGACCAGGCGGCCGCCTTCGCCGCCGCGGTCGGCCGTGCCGCCCGCGCGGTCGCCGCTCGCTTCTCGCCGGTGGCGGTGCGGTCGCGGGCGAGCTCCGCGTCGATCTCGGCGTCGGCGTACACGCCCCGCGCAACGAGCTGGGTCAGCAGGGTCCAGCGCAGCTCGGTGTCGAGCACGAGCCCCTCGATGACGTCGGTGCCCTCGAACAGCGCCCGGATCCGCGCCACCTGGTCGGCCTCCTCGGCCTGGGCGAAGGAGGTGGTGTAGACGAGCTGCAGGTCGCTGCCGGGGGCCGCGGCGCGCGCCAGCTCCTCGGCGCGTTCCGTCAGCGCGCGCAGCGCGGGCTTTCGGTTTGCCGGGTCACCGTAAGTGTCGATCGTCAGGTCCGCCTTGGCCAGCAGCGACTGCACCACGCCGATGTCGTCCTCGGCGGTCACCCCGGACAGCACGAGCCGGACGTAGTCGCGGGCGGCGAGTTCGGCGTCGCGGGTCATGTCCCAGGCCGCCGCCCAGCACAGCGTCCGGGGCAGTGACTGGGAGATGGCGCCGATCGACTCGACGAGCGTGGCCAGCGACCGCTCGTCGAGGCGCACCTTCGCGTACGTGAGGTCGTCGTCGTTGAGCAGGATCAGATCCGGCTGGCGGGCACCGACAAGCTTGGTGACCTCGGTGAGCTTGCCCGTCACGTCGAGCTCGACCCGTTCCCGCCGGACCAGCGCGCCGGTGGCGTCTCGATCGTAAAGGCCGATCGCGAGCCGGTGCGGGCGCAGCGTGCGCGAGGCGGTCGGCGGCGCCGACGCCGGCTCCTGCACCACGTCGAACGAGGTGAACAGGCCCGAGGAGTCGGTGAAGAAGCGCGGCCGCAGGGTGTTCGCGCCGGTGGTCTCCAGCCAGTCCGCGGACCAGGCGGTCAGGTTCCGCCCGCTGGCGTTCTCCAACTCGTCGAGCAGGTCGCGCAGCGACGTGTTCGCGTACTCGTAGCGGCGGAAGTACGTCCGCAGCCCGGCGAGGAACTCCTCCTGGCCGACCCAGGCCACGAGCTGCTTGAGCACCGAGGCGCCCTTGGCGTAGGTGATGCCGTCGAAGTTCGTCCGCACCGCGTCCATGTCCGGGGCGTCGGCGACGATCGGGTGCGTGGAGGAGAGCTGGTCCTGGCGGTAGGCCCAGCCCTTCTCCGCGTTGGCGAAGGTCGTCCAGCCGTTGGTGAAGCGGGTCGCGTTCACCTGGGCGAGGACCGACATGTAGGTGGCGAACGACTCGTTCAGCCACAGGTCGTCCCACCAGCGCATGGTGACGAGGTCACCGAACCACATGTGCGCCATCTCGTGCAGGATCGTCTCGGCGCGCCGCTCGCGGCGGGCTTCGGTCACCTTCGCCCGGAAGACGTACTCCTCCAGGAAGGTCACGCAGCCGGCGTTCTCCATCGCCCCGGCGTTGAACTCGGGCACGAACAACTGGTCGTACTTGCCGAACGGGTACCGGTAGTCGAACACCCGGTGGTAGAAGCCGAACCCAGCCTTGGTGATCTCGAAGAGCTCGGCGGGGTCGAGGAACTCGGCCAGCGATCGGCGGCAGTAGAAGCCCAGGTCTATGCCGTCGTGGTGGTCGCGGACCTCGTGGTACGGGCCGGCGACGAGCGCGGTGATGTACGTCGACATCACCGGGGTGGTCAGGAAGCGGATGGTGCGCACCCCGATCGCGGCCTCCGCCACCGCGGCGACTGCGCTGTTGGAGATCGCCTTCCATTCCGCCGGGACGGTGACCGTGAGGGTGAACGTCGCCTTGAGGTCGGGCTGGTCGAAGCAGGCGTACATCCGGTGCGCGTCGTACGTCTCGAACTGGGTGTAGAGGTAGACGGCCTCGTCCACCGGGTCGACGAAGCGGTGCAGGCCCTCACCGGTGCGGGAGTAGATGCCGTCCGCCACCACCGTGAGCCGGTTCGACTCCGCGAGGTTGTCGAGCCGGATCCGCTCGCCGTCGAACACCGTGGCGGGGTCGAGCGGCGCCCCGTTGAGAACAACCTCGTCGACCTTCGCGGCGGCGAGCTCGATGAACGTCGACGCCCCGGGCTCGACGCAGGTGAAGATGACCGCGGTCGACGTGCGGAAGGTCTCGTGGCCGGTCGTCAGGTCGAGTTCGACGTCATAGGAGGCGACGTTGAGCAGGCGGGCGCGCTCGCGCGCCTCGTCGCGGGTGAGGTTGTTGGGCACCCTGTTCCTTTCGGACGGCACGGACTTGCAGGACTGCGACACGGTCATCACCGTGTTCCCAGTCTCCCACGCCGATGAGGAGAACGGTCGCCGCCGGGGGGCGTGATGGCGGGGGGACATGGTGGTCGGGGGGACGTGGTGGCCGGGCCGTCGGCCGTGGTGCCGGTGCCGGAGATGGTGGATTGTGGTGATTGACGCGGGGTACCCGCTCTCGCTGGTCGCCGATGCGGCACGATGGCGACATCTTCCGCGTGACCAGCTTGCGGGACGCTTGCGGGAGGATCGGGACGTCCGCGCGGTCGCGGGATGGCGGGAAGAAGGCAGGAAGGGAGCCGCCGGTGAGACGGGTGGCGGGACTCGGTCGCGTCCCCGGGCGCCTTCATCGGGCTCGCCGGGCCTCAGCCGTTCCGGCCGGCGGTGGGTCGCCCACCGCGGCGGCATCCGAGGTGCCGATGCCTGAGGCGGCGACGCCCGAGCCATCGGGCGGGCCGCAGCCCGCCGGCGGGAGGGAGTCCCCGGCTCGGCGGGCCGACTATCACATCCCGGTCGCGCTGCGGGTCTCGGCGGGCTGGTCGTGGCGTCTGATCGTCACGGGCGCGGCCATCTACATCCTGCTGATGGTCGTGGGGCGGGTCCGGATCGTGGTGATTCCGCTCATTGCTGGGCTGCTCATCGCCGCTCTCATCCATCCGCTCGCGCACCGGCTGCAGCGGCTCGGCATGAACCGGCTGGGTGCCGCCCTCACCGCGCTGTTCGTGTTCTTCGCGGTGTTCGTGGGTGTCGGGGTGGCGGTGGGCTTCAACGCCGCGAACGAGATCCCCGCGGTCAGCGATCAGGTCAGCGAGGGCGTCGAGCAGATCCGCGGCTACCTGAGAAACGGTCCGCTCCACCTGTCGCAGAGCCAGATCGACAATCTGGTCGACGACATCCGCCAGAGCCTGGCGGACAACCGGGGGCGCCTGGTCTCCGGGGTAATCTCCGGCGCCTCGGTGGCCGCCGAGGTGCTCGCCGGCCTGCTCGTCACCCTGTTCTCGACCTTCTTCTTCCTGTACGACGGGGATCGTATCTGGGACTGGATCGTCACCCGCTTCCCGGACGGAGCGGAGGATCGGGTGCGCGGCGCCGGTCGGGAGGCGTGGAACACGCTGACCGGCTACATCCGTGGGACGGTCTTCGTCGCGGCGGTCGACGCGATCGGTATCACCATCGGCCTGGTCGGCGTGGGTGTCCCGCTCGTCGCGCCGCTGGCCCTGCTGACGTTCTTCGGCGGGTTTGTCCCGATTGTCGGGGCGGCGGTGGCCGGCGCCGCGGCGGTACTGGTGACCCTGGTCTCGAACGGCGTGCCGGATGCATTGATCATTCTGGGCGTCGTGTTGGCCGTGCAGCAGATCGAGGGGCACCTGTTGCAGCCGCTGGTCATGCGACGGGCGGTGCGGTTGCACCCGCTCGCGATTGTCATCGCGCTGTCGGCCGGTGGCGTGTTGGCCGGCATCCCCGGTGCCATCGCCGCCGTTCCGTTCGTCGCCATGGTGAACAGGGTCGCCGGTTATCTTGCCGCGAGCGGGAAGTGACCACCACCCTGACGGGTTGATCCCGGTCGAACGGTGCCGTCGACCGAGGAGACCACATGAGCGCCGACACTCTCGACACCCCCGCGGCCACGTCCGTACCCTCACCCACGCCCGTACCCTTGCCCGCGGACGCGACCGAAGCGGTCTTCGCCGATCTCTGGTTCGACCCGTCCTGTCCGTGGGCCTGGCTTACCTCCCGCTGGCTACTGGAGGTCGAGAAGATCCGGCCGGTGCGGATCCGCTGGCACGTGATGAGCCTGTCGGTGCTCAACGAAGACCGGGACATGCCCGAGCAGTACAAGCAGCTGCTGGCCAGCGCCTGGGGGCCGGTGCGGCTCTGCGCCGCCGCCGTCGACCGGCACGGTGCGGACATCCTGCGCCCGCTGTACACGGCGCTTGGCCGTCGCCGTCACCTGGACAAGGCGGAATGGGACGAGAACACCTTCGTCGCCGCCCTGACCGAGGCCGGTGCCGATCCGGCGCTCGCCGCCGAGGCGACCTCGACGGCCTGGGACGAGCGGGTGCGGGCCAGCCATGCCGAGGGGATCGGCCGGGTGGGCATGGACGTGGGCACCCCGGTCATCGCCGTGGGGGAGACCGCCTTCTTCGGTCCGGTGATCACCCCGGCACCCAAGGGGGAGGAGGCCGCACGACTGTGGGACGGAGTTCTGCTCGTCGCCGGTACCCCTGGCTTCTACGAGCTCAAGCGGACCCGGGACCAGGACCCGCTCTTCACGTGATCGGGCATGATGGCACATCATGCGTGTCCATCTGGGATCTGACCATGCGGGCTTCCGCCTGAAGGAGGCGCTCGCCGAGCGTCTGGTGGAGCTGGGCCACGCGCCCGTCGACCATGGTCCTGCCGAGTACGACCCCGACGATGACTACCCCCCGTTCGTCCTCGCCGCCGCCGCCGCCACCGCCGCCGAACCGGGCAGCGTGGGCATCGTCATCGGGGGATCGGGCAACGGGGAGGCCATCGCGGCGAACAAGGTCGCCGGGGTGCGCGCGGCCCTGGCGTGGAGCGAGCAGACGGCGACGCTGGCCCGCCAGCACAACGATGCCAACGTGCTGAGCCTCGGCGCACGCATGTACACCGTCACGGAGGCCCTGACGTTCGCCGAGGTCTTCCTCACCACGCCGTTCAGCGGGGAGCAACGACACGTGCGGCGGCTGCGGATGCTCTCGGCCTACGAGCGGACCGGGGACGTGCCGTCGGTGCCCGGGTCGGCGTCGTCGGCTTCCTGAGACCTGTTCTTCGAGGACCCGGTCCCGGCGGATCCGGTCTCGGTAGGGCCGCTCTCACGCGGTCCGGCGGATCCGCGGTCGGAGCGTCGGCGGGTCCTCCGGGTACCCCGGCCGCGGCGGTCGGTCGTGCCGCTCTCGGCTCCGGCACGACCGGTTCCGGCACGGCTGGGGCCGCCGCGGCGGACCGGGTCGGTGGAGCTGGTCGACGGGGTCGCCGGGGTGGGGCGTGATCCGCGATGCAATACCATCGATCGCTCGGCCTCGGCGAGGTCGGCGTCGGTGGGCCGGGCGGCGTCGCGGGCCCGCATCGCCGTTCTCGGGGGCAGCTTGCTGCGACCCGCGTCGATGAGACCGCGCAGCTGCGCGTCCGCCTCGCCCGCCCCGGCCGCCTGCGACCGGGCCCGGCCTGCGCGCTCGGGTCGTGGCATGGCTCCTCCATCCGCTCTGGCCGGAAACCTTGGCGGATCATCCCAGAAGCGGGCCGCTCGGGAGGCCTCGTGACGCGGGTGGACGTCGGAAATCCGCCGGTGCGCGGTTATCCCCCGCGACAGGTTGATCTCCACCCTTGCGTTTCCGAAGGTTTCCGGAAGTTCACCGTCCCGTGTACTACCGGCGGGTCGCCCGACGGCGACAGCGCCGACTGCCCGATCCAGGATGATCCGAGGCGATCCGGGGGGATCGGCCACCCCCTGTCCGAGCTGTTCTCCCCCATCCGTATGCTACACATCGCCAGATGAACGTCCGATAGCCCAGCATGTGCCCAATAGATGTCCATCTGTACTCAATAGATGTTCATTGTGACACCTTGCTAGTAAATGAAACGAAAGGAAACTTTAGCATGCATGCTTTGCCACATTTCGGTAGAACACCTGAAACTGTTTGCTGATCTCGATCAGCCGTTACCAACCGCTGCGCCTCGGTGGCTTCAGTCATCGGCTCTGTCGTCGCGGCCTAGGAGCTGAGTCTTGGACTGCGTGCCTGTGAGCGTCGTCATCCCCGCCTACAACGAGGCGATACGCCTGCCCGGCTCGCTACCCCCGCTGATCTCGGTCATGCACAGGATCCCCGATGCCGAGGTGATTGTGGTCGACGACGGCAGCACGGACGGCACCGCTGCGATCGCCGAGGAACTGCTCGCGGATCTGCCCGGTGGTCGGGTCCTGCGGCTGCCGTGGAACTCGGGTAAGGGCGCCGCGGTCCGCATGGGGGTGTCGGTCGCGCACGGTGAGTCGATCGCCTTCCTGGACGCCGACGGCGCCTCGGACGTCAATGATCTTCCTCTGCTCCTCGCCGCGTTGGAGCACGCCGAAGTGGCGCTCGGATCGCGCCGGGTCGGGGCGGGTGCGGTCCGCAGCAGTGGCCGGCGGGTCGGCAGCTGGGCCTTCAACCAGATCACCCGGTCCCTGACCAGCCTGGACGTCGCCGACACCCAATGCGGATTCAAGGCCTTCCGCGGTCCCGAGGCCAAGCTGCTGTTCAGCCTTGCGCGCTCCTCCGGATTTGGGTTCGACGTGGAGGTGCTCTCGATCGCCCGGTTGATCGGCTACCGGATCACCGAGGTCCCGGTCCGATGGGCGGAGATACCCGGTGGCACGTTCCGGGTGACCCGGCACACTCCCGCGATGCTCGTCGACGTGATGCGCGCCCGGCGATACCTGAACCGCTCCGCTCCCGGCCTCGTGGTGACGCGTCCCACGGTGCAGTCGCCCGCCGCCGCGGCGGCGCCGGTTCGCCCGGGCGACGGGGCGTCCCCCGCAGCCCAGGTCCGCGTCCCGCCTCCTGCCGTGAGCGTCCCGGCACCCGCGGAACCGG
>NZ_CDWTNB010000178.1:0-8176 GCF_977947065.1 Frankia sp. CgJB1 | reverse complement strand
GTTATTTCAATGCAAATCCTAAGAACTGCCATCGCGTTCCGGTGTCGGTTGTGCCTCTGTCTGAGCTGCTGGTAAGGCCGGTGCGGTGGGACGGGGTGCGCGGCGACAATCCGAAGGGGGGACGGTGAAGGTCGTCTCGGTGGTGAACTACAAGGGCAGCGTCGGGAAAACCACCCTGACGGCCAACATCGGAGCCGAGATCGCTCGGCGCGGCAAGTGGGTCCTAATCGTGGATCTTGATCCGCAGGCGAGTCTGACGCTTTCGTTCTATCGCCCCGAGCAGTGGCACGAGTACCTTCAGCCGTACCGTACGATCAAGCACTGGTTCCAGTCATGGCGGCCGCGAGGGAAACTCCGGGACCCGTTGGAACTGGTGGACACCCCCGCGAAGGACAACTTTTACATCGGGGCCAACGGACGCCTCGACATCATCGCGTCTGATCTGACACTGAGTGACGTTGAGGAAGATCTGGTGGTTGCCGCGCACCGGGAGATCGGTGCCCGGAGCAGCAAAGACTTCCTGCGCGTGTTCGGGCGGCTGCGTGACGCGTTAACACAGATCCCGTCCGGCGACTACGAGCTCGTTTTGATCGACTGCCCACCGAGCTTTGGCATGCTGACTCGCTCGGCCATCGTCGCGAGCCAGTTCGTGGTGATCCCGGCGAAGCCGGACGAGCTTTCAACCGTGGCGATCGAACATTTTATGGACCGCTTTGATCACTTCAAGGGAGCCTACAACGGGGCAGCGGAGCGAGTTCGTTCGCTGGGATCTCAGGACCGCGTTTCCGCTGTCATCCTCGTTATCGTCTTCACGATGGTCCGCTACCAGGGTAAAGGGCCGATCCTGGCCGAACAGAACTTCATCGACAGGCCCCGCGCCGGGGTACCTGCATTTGGTACCCTGATTCGGGAGAACCACAGCTTCTATGCGGATCCGGCCGGAGAGAGTCTACCCCTGGTGTTGTCCGACCGCGTTCCCGAAAAAAACGTTGCGGAGATGCGTGCCCTGGTGACCGAGATAGTCCGCAGGATCGGAGAGTCCAACCGTGTCTGACTCCGCGGCTGGCCTCGCCAGCCTGGTGCTTGAACAGGTGGCGCGACTTGTCGGGCGGCTGGAACCGGCGCAGATACGTGATCTGACGGAGGGGCGGGCTCAGCTGGCCGTAATCCGTGCCTCTGGCGTAGCGGTCCAGCCGGCCGGCGTGCCGGGCGGCTCTCGGTCGCCCCGGTGGCCGGGCCGGCCGAGGCGTTTGAGCGTCTACGTCGGCGCTCGCCCGGTGCTGACGTGGACGTGGAGGCCACGCGGACCGCCATCATGGCGATGTCCAGTCGAGACGAGGCGGCCAGGTATGTGGCGGCGATCGGGACCGTGGCCGCGTTGCGGGGCTTGGCTGGCGGGCTCGGCGTGCGGCTCGCGTCCGTTCCGGCGAGCTTGTCAAGAGCCTAGGCCGGCGAGGTCTCGGCGCGGTTCGCGAAGGTCTGGTCGCGGGGCCACACGACGACCGCCGCCCGGTGATACCAGCGGTCGAGCGTGTTGCCCCAGTTGCCCATGTAGCCCTCGTACTCCGAGGAGTAGGGCTCGAGGTCGTCGGATCCGGTGGACGCGCACACCTCGTCCTCGCTCACGTCCAGCGAGACCTCTTCCAGCCGGGTGCCCTCCGGGCCGGTCCAGTGCGTGAGCGTGACTTCGGAGACAAGCAGCTCCTCGACCTGGTACTCGACGTGGTCCTCGCCCGAGTCGTCGGAGTCCTCGTCCTCGTCGTAGTCGTCCCAGTACCGTCCTCCTCGGTGCCCGAGGTCTTCATCCGCCTCGTAGGCGTTGTGCGTCGTCTTGACATCGGCGAGCGCGAACACGGTTTCGTACCCCGCCCGTTCGGCCGCGGCCCGCAGCAGGGACACGCGAGCGGCGTCGGCGCCCTTCAGCCCACTCCAGCCCAGTGCGCGCGGGGTGTACTCGTGGTCGAGGAGGTAGACGAGCCGGTTCGGTGGGTCGGCCGCGCCTCTGCCGTAGCGGCTGGCCACGGGCGTGCCGAAGTGCTCGCGAAGGAAGCCGGCCAGCTCGGCGGTTGCTCCCTCGTCGCCCTCCGGCAGGGCGGTGTCCCCGCGCAGCAGGAGGTTGTAGGTGAGCGCGATCCGGTACCCCGACCGCACCGCGGTGACCTCGTGCCGGCAGTCGGCGTAAAAGGCGACCAGTGACAGGTCCGTCTTCGAGCCCCGGTAGACCATCTTCTCGTCGAGGTGGCGCACCACGAGCTCGCCGCCGGTGTGGCTGGAGGGTAGTACCACCACCAGAGTGCCGATCATCGCGTAGTCCTTCTCGCTGTCCTGATGGGTGCGGAAGAACTGGCCCGGCTCGTACACCAGGAGCGCATGGAGGTCGGCCGTCAGCTCGGCGGCGATCGGCAGGCCCAGCTCGTCTTTTGCCGTCGTCAGAAGAACGTCGAGTGCCTTGTCGTCCCACTGGGCGTGGACGAGGTGCTTCGGGATCTCCCAGGTGTCGCGGACGCCCGGGTCGGTCAGAGTCTCCTCGCCGCGGCCGAACCGGGCGGGCTGGCCGAGGCCGAGCAGCTCGCGGGCCTGCTCGGGCCGGACTGGAAAGGCCACGGGCCCGACGCCCTCGACTTCGAGGCTCAGGTCATCCCTACTCGCTGTCAGTCCCACGCTGAACGTGGTCTCCGCGTCGCCGCGCAGCATCCTCGCCAGCCGGTCACGCGCCACGGTCGCCATTGCCCGTGCCCTCCAATATCCCCAGGAAGCGGTACCTCTCGTAGAAATCTAGAGGGCTGGGCGCACTCGACCGGTGTCGGTACCCAGTCGTCGCAGCCGTCGATCGTGCATCCCCACTGGAGGAGTATCGTGTGGCGGTTGGCGACGCTCACGGCTATGGGATCAAACTGGTATCGTTCTCCCACGGAAGCTGTTGTCGATCACGTAGGTCGGATCGTGCTGCCCAAGTTCATCCGCGAGGCGCTGGGCCTGCTCCCGGGTACGAAGGTGGACATCTCGCCTTACGGCGCTGGTGTGCAGGTTGCGAACCAGACCTGTCGGACCCATCGGGCATCGTGGCGGTATGCCCACCTCCGCCCACGAGACGCCGCTCGAGCTGCTCCGGCTCGACCCGTCCCTGCCCGACTGGGTGCAGACCGAGCTCCTCGGCGACGACGCCTCCGCCTTCGACCACGCGCGCCTGTACGACCCCAACGTCCGCCCGCTGGTATCGTGACCAGATCGCCGGGGACACCCGCAGCGGCGTGCGGCTGTACCCCCGGTTCTTTACTGCTGCCGACGTGCCCCTGGTCGCTGACGCGGAGCTGGCGGCGGCCCGCCCGGCGCCGGTGCTGCTCGCGGCGATCTGCCATCTCGACGATGTCAAGATCGACGTGATGTTCCCGGCGCTGCTGGCGGCGCTGGACGTGTTGGAACCAGACAAGAAGATCTTTTATGATGACGTGACAGTGGGTCGGTTGCCCGAGGCAGCCCGGGCCCGATGGGAGGCCTTTCTCAGGACGGCGACCCTCGGCCGGCATTACCACAACGAGCGCTACAACGAGATCGACGCCCGCGCTGAGGCCCGTGGCGAGGCTCTTGGCGAGGCCCGTGGCGAGGCGAGGTCGGTGCTGCTGGTGCTGGAGAGCCGCGGCGTGCCGGTGCCTGGCGCGGTCCGCGAGCGGATTCTCGCCTGCGTCGACACCGACCAGCTGGACCTGTGGCTTCGCCGCGCGGCCATCGCGGCCACCATCGACGACGTCACCCGGGACTGACCGCACGGGGCCGATGCCAGGGTGGGGCCGATGCACGCGGCGAGGTCGACCGGCCGGTGCCGACACTTCGCCTGGTGAGGGACGGCTCGCGGCGGCGCCAGCGCGGCCCTGCGCGGCGAGCAGTTCCCGGATCCACTTGATCGCGTGGCGGCCGAGTTGTGGGGAATAAGGCACGGTTCAGGGACCGTAGACCGTGCTCAGGTCCCCCAAATTCACCGGCTGACGGATCGCCGCCACCTTGATGTGTCGATTTATCCTGTATCATCCCCAATGGCGTCATGCGCGGGGTGCCCCGGGGGACCGGGGAGAATCGGGAAGCCGGTGAAGGTCCGGCACGGGCCCGCCGCGGTAACCGGGAAGTCGCCGTCCATGCGCGCCGCGCAGCCACTGGGTCTTCGGGCCCGGGAAGGCGGACGGCCGGCGTTGATCCGGAAGTCCGAAGACCGGCCCCGCATCGACGCCGCCCGTCGTCGTGCGGGCGGCCGGACAGCGGGAGCCTGCCATGCCTACCGACAGCTACCCTACCGACAGCTACCCCACGAACCTCCACCCCACGAACCTCTACGATGTCCTGCACCGGCGGCGCGACGTGCGCGGCCAGTTCACCGGCGGGCCGATCCCCGCCGACGTGCTCGACCGGGTGCTCGGGGCAGCTCACGCCGCGCCGAGCGTCGGTCTTAGTCAGCCCTGGGACTTCATCCTCGTCACCGACGAGCGGTCCCGGCAGGACTTCCACACCCACGTGCACCGCGAGCGCGCCGTCTTCGCCGCGACCCTGACCGGTGAGCGTGCCGCCCGGTTCGCCCGGATCAGGATCGACGGCATCCTGGAGTCGTCGTTGTCGCTGGTCGTGACCTACGATCCGCACCGCGGCGGGCCGGCGGTGCTGGGTCGGCACGCCATCGCCGACGCCGGCTTGTACTCGGTGTGCCTGGCGATCGAGAACCTGTGGCTCGCCGCGACCGCCGAGGGTCTCGGGATGGGCTGGGTGTCATTCTACCGGGAGCCGTTCGTTCGTGACCTGCTCGCCATCCCCGCCTACATCCGGCCCGTGGCGTGGCTCTGCCTCGGGCCGGTAACCCACCTCGAGCACGTTCCCGACCTCGAACGCCACGGCTGGGCCCGGCGGCGTCCCCTCACCGACGCCGTCCACGTCGAGCGCTGGGGCGCGATGCCGCCCGGGGACAGTGCTCCCGCTGATCCTGGAATCGACGGGCCAGCGGGTGTCTAACACTTGTTAGACTTGAGGCATGACTGTGGTGAGCCTGCGGGATCTCAGCCATGCCGTGGGTACCTGGGTTGACCGTGCGCACGCGGGAGAATCGATCATCATCACTCGTAACGGACGACCGTGGGCGAGGCTGGTGCCCGAACTGACGCAGACGGGCAGTGACTACCTGGACCAACTCGTTGCCGAGGGGCGCGTTACCCTCTCCACCGCGAGCCTGGCTGATCTCCCCGAACCGACGTCCACGGGCAGCTGGGACGGCCGTGACTCCGTGGACGTGGTGGCGGAGCTACGCGGGGAATCTTCTTGAATTATCTGGATTCCAGTGCATTGGTGAAGTTGACCCATCCGGAGAGTGAGACGCGTGCGCTGCGCTCCTGGCTTGCCGTGCGGCCAGGCGTCGCGGTGTCGTCTGCGTTTGCGATGCTCGAAGTGACCCGAGCGTTGCGCTGCAGCGACCCCGTCGCTCTTCCCCGTATCCCTGACGTCCTGTCGCGGATCACGCTCGTGCCCATCGACCAGCCGATCATGGTCTCCGCCGCGGCCTTGACGGATCCGTTGCTGCGTTCGCTGGATGCCCTGCATCTCGCGACGGCGCTCCGGCTTGATGCGCCGTCATTGGTCTTCGTCAGCTACGACAAGCGCCTGTCGACCGCCGCCGCCCAGGAAGGCCTGACCGTTGCTGTGCCCGCCTGAGGCGGGGACCGGGCTCGCTACCCACCGGAGCCTGGGGGTGCGGACCGGGACGTCGTGCGTCAGGAGCAGCGCGACGGTCACCAGGGTCCGCCGCCGCGGCGTCAGCTCGGCGTAGGCCTCGCCGCCGGGGGGAGCGGATCCACCGCCGTGCGCGGGCCCATTCACGGATTCGGCCCGGCGGTCGAGAGCGCGCCGTGCAGGAACAGGTCCACCAGTTCCCCGGTGGTCAGCAGCTTGGGGGCGTCTGCCCGGCCGGCGGGCATCAGCAGCAGCGCGAAGGCGCCCGCGAGGCGCTCCGGCGGCAGCCGCAGCGCCTCGCGGGCGGGCTCGAACAGCGCGGCCAGGGCCGTCCGCAGCGCGGCGAGTCCCGCCTCGCGGTCCGGGACGGCTGGTGGGACGGCCGGCGGGGCCGATGCTGGGGCTGAGGCCGGGGCCGGGGAAAGGGCAGGGGACGGCGGCTCGGCCGATCGGTCGTCGGAACGGGCTCTCCCCGCCGTGGCGGGCATCCGGCGTTCCAGCCGGCCGGTGGCCGCGAGGGCTCCGGCGACGGCGCCCAGCCGGGCCATGTGGCCGCGCAGCACCTCGGCCGCCTCGGTGAGGCGGGCCGGGAGCGGCTGGTCGAGCGGGATCGCCGCCAGGTGGGTGGCGGTGTCGTCGGGTCGCAGCGCCTCGGTCAGGCAGGCCGCCAGCAGGGCCTCCTTGTCCGCGAAGACACGGAAGATCGTGCCTTCCCCGATGCCTGCCGCGCGGGCGATCTTCGCGGTGGTGACCGAGGTGCCGTACTCGATGACGAGGGGGAGGGCCGCGGTGACGATCATAGCGCGGCGCTGGTCGGGGTCCATGACCGGGGCCCGGCGTCGGGGCGGGATCGGTGAGGTCTCTGGCATGCGATCCACAGTACGGAGTGAGTACTCACTCCGCAAGGGTTGACTGACGGCGGCCTCCCGCCGACCGGGGCAGTATGGGCGGATCAGGCCCGCAAGTCGCGGATCAGGCCCGGGCCGGGCACCACCTTTCGGCCCCCTGTTTCCGTTCAGGTCGTGTTTAGCATTCCCGAAACCCGCGGCCAGGCTAGGCTCGTCCCACATGAACGGCGTTCCCGAGCCGCTGAACTAGCCGCTGAAAGGGTCCTCATGCGACGGCGTCTGTCGATCACCCTGGCCGGCCTTGGGTTGTTCACCGCGTTGTTCGCCGCCGCGGCCTCGGCGGTGGCATCGGCAGCTCTGAGCGTCACGAGGGTCGTCGCGGAGCCGGTCGCGTTCACGACCTGGAACGAGAAGCAGCCACCGGCGGCCGTCACCTACAACCGGCATCTCGTGCCGGTCGGCGCCGGGGCGGTCGTACTGGCGGCCGGCGGGCCTCGTACCGTGGTGGGCCTGGTGGTTCAGGGCCTGCTGCCCGACCGCAGGTACGGGGCGCATGTTCATCAGAAGGCGTGTGGCGCGACGGGTACGGCGTCCGGGCCGCATTACCAGAACATCCCGGACCCGGTACAACCCTCTGTCGATCCGGCGTACGCCAATCCACACAACGAGGTCTGGCTGGATTTCAGCACGGATGCCGGCGGCAACGGCCAGGCGTTCGCCATCGTCGACTGGAACTTCCGGGCCGGCGGTGCCAGTGCGGTCGTGCTCCATGAGCACGGGACGAGTGGCATGCCCGGCGAAGCCGGATCTGCCGGTCCGCGGGCGGCCTGCATTACCGTTCCGTTTTCCTAAATCTTTCCTAAATCCGATCGCTTCGCTGGCTTGTGCCGAAGCCGAAGCCGAAGCCGAAGCCGAAGGCGCCGGTCGCCGGGCTCTCCCGCCTCCCGGTGGACTCGTGGCCCCTTATGGACGCCGTCGGCGGCGGTCGCGCAGCGGGTTTGCCGTAGTCAGAGTCTCCGGTGCGTGGTGGATGGGCACCAGGACGCCGGACGGTGGCGTGACGCGACGATGCGGCGGGCTTCAGCAGAGTGGCCGTGCGGCGGGTTCAGCAGGGCGGCGGTGCGGTCGTCGTCGCCCCGAGTGGGGCGGCCGTCGGGCAGCTTGTCGCCGTGGCCGAGGTGCCCGGGCTCGGCGACGAGGTCGGCACGACCGTCGGGGATGCGCCCGTCGGCTGCGATGGCCGGCTCGTAGGCGTGGCGCTCGGCTGCGCGCTCGCCGCGGTGAGTACCGGTGTCGGAGTGCCCGGGTCCGTCGGTGTCATCGGCTGTTCGTCGCCGACCGGGGGTGGGCTGGCCGGGCCGAGCCGGGCCGAGCCGGGCTGGGCTGGGTGCCCGGCGTCCACAGTGGAGCACCGGCTGGCGGCTGGTTCGCGGGGTCGCTGGGGACCGCCCGGCCGAACGACGGGGCGGGGGCGGCCGGTTGCACCTGAGGATCGGAGCCGCCGGCACCGATGAGCACGGCGGCGAGCCCGGCGAGCCCGACGAGCCCGACGATTCCGGCGAGCAGGACGACCGGCAGCGCTCCGCGCGCGCTCGGTGCCCGCCGCCGCCAGGATGCCGGGAGCC